>CAYTAM010000265.1:0-2404 GCA_964435685.1 uncultured Methylophaga sp.
TCTGTTAAAATATTCTTATCCATGTAAATCTCTGTGACCTCTGTGTCTCTGTGGTAAAAAATCATATTAACCATTTACTAGCCTACAAATACCTTGTTTCATCATTGGTACGTTAAAGTTTAATAGTAGTCCGTGTCGTAATTTTGCTAATTTTAGATACGTTAGTAATTGTGCCTTATGTATATTTTCAATTCTCTGAACAGACTTCAATTCAATTATTACCAAGTCATTAACCAATAAATCTATTCGATAATGGGTGTTTAATTTAATGCCTTTATACATCAATGGCAACTCAAGCTGGCGCTTCACGCCTAACTTTCTGCTCATCAGTTCATGCATCATACACTCCTCATAAGCAGATTCTAATAATCCCGGCCCTAGGTGTCGGTGAACCTCAATCGCCGCCCCGATAATTTCACCTGTTAAAATATTCTCATCCATACCTATCTCTGTGCCCTCCGTGTCTCTGTGGTAAATTTCTTTATCAACCACCCCAGCGTAAATTAGCCGTATGCACCGGTGCATCCCACAAGTTAATCATTTCATCATCGAGCATCGTCACCGTAATTGATGCGCCAGCCATATCTAGTGATGTGGTGTAATTTCCCACTAGTGAACGCACGACTTCAATACCCTTTTGTTGCCAATATTGATCGGTCAATTCATACAGTAAATACAATTCCATCAAGGGTGTCGCGCCAAAGCCATTCACATGTAATAATATTTTCTGACCTTTTTGCGGGTTTAGATCCTCATTAATGGTTGCTGCCAAATGATCAACAATTTCACTGGCACTACTCAGATCCATCGGTTCACGACCACGCTCGCCATGAATGCCTACCCCCATTTCCATTTCATTATCGCCAATACCAAAGGTGGGTTTACCCAATGCTGGAACAGTGCAACTGGTTAATGCTACCCCCATAGAAGCCGTTGAATCATTGATACGCTCACCTAACGCTTTACACGCTGACAAACTGGCGCCAGTCTCGGCCAGCCCACCTACCATTTTTTCTACTATCAATGTGCCTGCAACGCCGCGTCGACCTGTACTATGATCTTTGGGTAAAGAGACATCATCACTCACTAACACTGTTTCATGCTGACACTCTAGCATTTCACCTGCAATTTCAAAGTTCATTACATCGCCCGCATAATTTTTAACGATAAACAACACGCCTCCACCATTTTCTACCGATTCAGCCGCTGCCATCATTTGATCGGGGGTCGGCGAGGTAAATATTTGCCCTGGACAAGCGGCATCTAACATTCCTAAGCCTACAAGACCAGTATGTAAAGGTTCATGCCCCGATCCGCCACCTGAGACTAGGGCAACTTTTGCTGTTTGTTTACTCTGTTTTCTATGAATAAAATGAGGCTGAGGATTAAAATTAATAATATCTTGATGAGCTTTAGCAAAGCCATTTAAACTTTCTTCTAATAGGCTTTCAACGCTATTAATTATCTTTTTCATTTCAATTCTCCAAATGCTGTTAATTTCTCTGTTATGGCTCGAATATCATCCATAACCCATGTGGGCTGGTAATCAACATCTTCAATATCTTTTTCACTTGATATGCCCGTTAATACAAGAATACTACGCATTCCTGCATTAACTGCACCTAAAATATCGGTATTCAGTCTATCACCAATGGCCACAGTATTTTCAGCTTGCGTGCCTAAGGTTGCCAACGCTTGTTGATATAAAATAGGTTCAGGTTTACCTATACTGACAGCTTTAACCCCCGTCGCCGCTTCTAATGCCGCAATCGTGCCGCCATTACCCATCACTTCACCCAACTCTGTCGGCAGGGTGGTATCAGTATTGGTTGCATAGAATTGTGCGCCCGCTCTGATATTAAGCGTTGCTGTTGCTAATTTATCCCATGTTAACTTGCGATCTAAGCCAGAGACCACAATATCTGCGCCTTGATCTGTAATTCCCTTTTCAATTTGGTTTACTTGATAAAGATCAGTTAACGTAAAACCTGCTGCTATTAATGGTTGTCGCAAGCCTTCTTCACCAATAACAAATGCTCGACGTTTATCTTGGTCTTGGTGTTTTGCTAAATAACTTGCTGTCGCCATGCTAGATGTCAAGATTTCATCGGCAACCACCGCAACCCCCATTTTTGCGATCTTATCAATATATTGTTGCTGTGTTAGGCTGGCATTATTGGTTGCCAGTACAAATGGCATTGCTGAGGTTCTCAATGTCTCAAAAAAAGCTACCAGACCTTCAATTGGATTATTGCCATGCCAGAGCACACCGTCCATATCAATAATAAAGCTGTCTATCGTTTCTAAATTCATCATTCTCCAAATATTCTCATATATATCCAAACAACTTGGAAATTGCAAAAAAAATCCTCGTCATCCTGGTATGCTTACCCAGTCAAGCTTA
>CAYTAM010000266.1:0-2390 GCA_964435685.1 uncultured Methylophaga sp.
AGGAAACGGTGAATTAGGTGCTGATTTTAAGTAAAATGAACTCCGAAACTTGAGTAAGTTATAGTGTGATTCCAAAACTCTGCTCAAATCGCTCAGTAAACTCGTCCATAGTAAAGGTATGGTTCTGTGTACCATGCTGTTCGATTTTAATTGCGCCTAATAATGAGGCAATTCGCCCAGTGGTTTCCCAGTCTTTACCCTGCATAATACCGTGTAATAATCCGGCGCGATAGGCATCGCCACAGCCAGTTGGATCAGCTAGTTTATCTACTTTTGCGCTGGGGATATCAAGGCGATTACCGCCGGTATAGATATGCGAACCTTCACCGCCGCGGGTGATGATTAATGCTTCTACCTGTTCGGCAATTTCATTAGGGGATAAGCCAGTGCGATCTTGAAATAATTGTGCTTCATAGTCATTTAAGGTGATATACGTGGCTTGTTTGGCAAAGTTTAATAAATCGTCGCCATCAAACATGGGGAGCCCTTGACCGGGATCGAAGATAAAGGGAATATTGGCTTCGTGTAGTTGTTGGGCATGTTGGATCATGCCATCACGACCGTCAGGTGAGACGATGGCAAGCGTAATACCTTTTGCTTCACTGATAAGTGTTTCATGGGCTAAATTCATTGCACCGGGGTGGAATGCAGTGATTTGATTATCATCCATATCGGTGGTGATAAAGGCTTGGGCGGTGTAACTGCCGTTTTTAACATGAACGTGGCGGCGGTTAATGCCATGTTTATCCATCCATGTAGCATAGCTGGTGAAGTCACTGCCTACTGTGCCCATTGGAATAGGATCATCGCCTAATAATTTTAGATTGTAGGCAATATTACCGGCACAACCACCAAATTCACGGCGTAAGTTGGGTACTAAAAAAGATACATTTAATATATGCACTTTGTCGGGCAAGATGTGGTTTTTAAATTGATCTGGGAATACCATAATGGTGTCATAGGCAAATGAGCCACAAATTAGAGCTGACATAGTTTTATCCTTATTTTAATATACTAACGTCATTCTCGCGAAAGCGGGAATCCAACGATAGTGGCTATTTGAACTGCCCATAGATTCTCGCTTTCGCGGGAATGACGGAGTAATCTTAAGTTCAAGTATCATGAGTATGAAGTTGTGTATTATCGGCTTTGATGCTTAGTTTACCATCCAAAAAGTCTTTCAGGTGATGACCGACAATTTCATTGCGCCAGCCTTGCAGTATTGGCAGATCGGTTTCGCCACTGACCATGCGCTCAATCTCTTTGCGTGATGCAACGGCAACTGGGGCGATGGATTGTTCATCACAAAACTTTCTCACTAAAGCCATCAGTGCATCGACAATGGCATTTTGTTGTTGTGATAATGGCTGTATTTTTTTCAATAGCGGCCACTGTTCTTTAGCTAGTGATTTAACGTGTTTAATTTCTGCTAACAGCGTATCGCCATAGCGACTGATAGTGCCGGCTTCTAAGCCACGGATCATGCTGAATTTATCAATGGAGTCAGGGGCTAGTTTGGCAAGATCGAGCAATACATCATCTTTTAAGATCCAGCGGCGAGGACGATTAGATTTAATGGCGCGCTGTTCTCGCCAAGCGGCAAGCTGTTTTAAAATAGCTAGTTGCACACCTTTTAAGCGGCCGAAACCTTTTACTTTTCGCCAAACATTATCGGGATCAGCTTTGTAGGTGTCGATGTTTGTTAGTATTGAAAAATCATCTTCTAGCCAATGCATACGATTTTTATCAGTCAATTGTTGAGTCAGTAATTTATAAACATCGCGTAGATAACGCACATCATCTGCGGCATAAGTAATTTGGGCGGGATCAAGCGGTCGTTTTGTCCAATCGGTACGGGAATGGGCTTTATCGATATCTACATCCAAGCATTGTTTGACTAAGTTGCCATAGCCTATTTGATCACCATAACCTAAAATCGTGGCGGCTAATTGAGTGTCAAATACATTGCTGGGCAAGTCATCGCGCAGCATATAAAATAACTCAAGATCTTGGCGAGCTGCGTGGAAAACAATGGTTATTTCGGGATCGTAGAGTAGATCTAAAAGCGGCTCTAAATTGCTTATTGCCAAGGGATCAATACAGGCAATATGGTCGTCATTGGCTACTTGGATCAAGCATAATTGTGGATAATAGGTCTTTTCACGTAAAAACTCGGTATCAACGGTTAGCCACAGGCTATTTTCTATTTGTTGGCAAAACAGGGCGAGATCTGCGTCATTATTGATATATTGAACGGTCATATTAGTCATTAATAATGGAATTGAGCGAACAGTATAGCGGCTTTTTAGGACTATTCGAGAAGCGTTGTCACATTTGGGCACCTCTAAAAACCTAAGCACAGTTTATGAAACGCATAAAACAGCACCTTT
>CAYTAM010000267.1:0-2374 GCA_964435685.1 uncultured Methylophaga sp.
ACTCAATTTTTGAGTTTATGGGAAGCTCAATTTTAAAGCAAAGGAGTGATAGTTATAATTTTTAGAATATAAAGTACTTTATTTACACTATGCCCCTAATTCTAGGGGATAAGTTAATACTTAAACCCTAAGTAGAGGGTAGTTATTTTTATACAAATAAAAACATATAGTTACAGCCATAAACAAGCTTGTTTATGCAGTCAGAATGAGTATTGTAATAAATTATAAGGGTATTACAAAACAATAAACTTGAAAATTGAATAAAAATATGTTTCATTAGCCATGGGATGCAGGTTGTTGTGACTTGGTTCTCACTATTGCTATTTTCTAATTGTTAGGCAGAAGAACCGTGATCAGTTTGCCGTAAGAAAATAAATTATTTACTTTAAATTTTTAAGAGAGAGAGAAAGTTATGTTTGCATTAGCATTAAGTATTGGTGGTTTGGGTGGTGTGGCTACGTGGCTTGCGCTTAGCCCTTTGGCTGGATTTGTAACAATTTGGGCAATTTTTATTGCTTGGGGATCTTATTTTCATAATGGTGCCGATATGGCAGCATTAAAAAATACCATTATATGTGGTATTTTTGGTTCGATAATAGCGGGTATAACGTTTGCTTTGATTACACACCTACCTATTGGTCCATTACCAGTAAATGCGGCTATTTGGGTCGGTGTAATGGTGTTTGTTTTAGTGATGGGTGCTTCAATTCCTGCGTTTTCAGTTATTCCTTCAGCTGTTTATGGTTTTGCCGCGACAGCCGCTTATGCGATTCACGCAGAGCCCGATTTAGCAGCAACAGGTAAAACGCTAGCAATGGACTTTTCGAATCCTGTGCTGGTTATTTCATTGTCACTTATTGTAGGCACAGTATTTGGC
Organism: uncultured Methylophaga sp.; assembly: GCA_964435685.1. Lineage (GTDB taxonomy): Bacteria > Pseudomonadota > Gammaproteobacteria > Nitrosococcales > Methylophagaceae. The sequence continues at coordinate 878 of CAYTAM010000267.1, forward strand.
CTGCTATCAGGCAAACTATCAGCTAAACTATCTGCCATAATTCCTGGCGATAAAAACTAGAGTCAGACAAATAAAAACAGGCTGTGCCTAGCAATGGGCACAGCCTTTTTCTACAGGAATTATTTTCTAAGGCGCTAATTTAACCTTTAAAATATCATTTACTTGCGCTGGGTTAGCTTTGCCCTTTGAAGCCTTCATTACTTGACCAACAAAGAAGCCTAGTAGCTGTGCTTTGCCTGCACGATATTGCGCAACTTGCTTTGAATTATTTGCGATCACTTCATTAACAATGGCTTCAATAGCACCAGAATCAGTCACTTGCTTGAGACCTTTTTGTTCAATAATACTGTCGGCACACTCGGCTTCACCATTCCAAAGTGCATCAAAAATCTGTTTGGCAATTTTTCCTGAAATAGTATTGTCGCTAATACGCATTAATAACCCAGCTAACTGCTCAGCAGTGATAGGTGAAGCAGTAACTTCTAAGTTTGCTTTATTTAATGCACCAGAGAATTGGCTAATGATCCAATTTGCGCATAATTTGGGATCTTTATGGTCAGCTGCAATTAAAACCGCCTCAAAATAATCGGCTAATTTACGACTACTGGTGAGTACCGATGCATCATAGTGGGACAAGCCCATGGTATTGATAAAGCGAGCACGTTTAGCATCAGGAAGCTCAGGCAAGCTCGCCCGCATTTCATCTATCATTTGTTGTTCAAGCACCACAGGCAATAAATCAGGATCAGGGAAGTAACGGTAATCATTGGCTTCTTCTTTGCTGCGCATGGAGCGTGTTTCATTTTTATCTGCATCATACAAACGGGTTTCTTGTACCACCGTACCACCATCTTCAATCAGCTCAATTTGGCGTTCAATTTCGATATTAATAGCACGTTCTACATTGCGGAATGAGTTAATGTTTTTAAGCTCTGCACGCGTGCCTAATTCTTGTTGACCTTTAGGGCGAACGGAGACATTAGCGTCGCAGCGAAAGGATCCTTCTTGCATATTGCCGTCACAAATTTCAAGATATTGCACTAATGTATGGATCTTTTTCATATAAGCCACCGCTTCTTTTGCGCTGCGCATATCAGGTTCAGAAACAATTTCTAATAACGGCGTGCCGGCGCGGTTTAGATCTATGCCGGTTTGACCTTGAAAGTTACCATGCATTGATTTGCCGGCATCTTCTTCTAAATGCGCACGAGTCACACCAATCACGCGTTCAGTGCCATCTTCCAATTCAATCGTAAGTTCACCTTTACCTACAATGGGCAGTTCAAACTGACTTATTTGGTAGCCTTTTGGCAGGTCTGGGTAGAAATAGTTTTTGCGCGCAAATACAGATCGTTCGGCCATCTCAGCATCAATCGCTAAACCAAATTTAATCGCCATTTTAACGGCTTGTTGATTCAGTACCGGCAATACACCGGGCAAGCCTAAATCTACCGCACAGGCCTGTGTATTGGGCTGTGCGCCATATGCGGTGGATGC
>CAYTAM010000268.1:0-2370 GCA_964435685.1 uncultured Methylophaga sp.
CGTAATTTACACGTCATCCCAGAGATCTTTTATCGGGGATCTCTAGCTGTAACACTAGACTCCCGCCAAAACATGCGGGAATGACGAAAAAGTGTAAATCTGCAGTTTCAAGTGTTTTGGGTATATTAACTATCTTGTTGGATTTGTTCGGATGTTTTCCCAAAGCGCCGCTCACGCTTATTAAAGGATAAAATAGCATTATCTAATTGTTCTTCATCAAAATCTGGCCATAATACTGCTGAGAAATAGAACTCGGTGTATGCCATCTGCCATAGCATAAAATTGCTAACACGCTGCTCACCACCCGTACGAATAAATAAATCCGGATCGGACATAGCGGCTGTGGTTAATTGTGCTGTAATAAGCTCTTCAGTAATATCTTGGGCTTGTAAATGACCGGCTTGTACTTGTTCTGCAACAATCCTAACTGCCTGAGTAATATCCCACTGGCCACCATAGTTCGCTGCTACATTAATGGTTAAACCTGAGTTATTAACTGTTAATTGCTGCGCCTGAATAATTTGTTTTTGTAAACTGGTCGAAAATTTACTAATGTCACCAATGATATGTAGTCGAATATTATTTTTATGTAAGCGCTTAATTTGTTGTTTGAGTGATAGTGCAAACAGCTCCATAAGTAGGCGGACTTCTTTGCTTGGACGGCGCCAATTTTCACTGCTAAACGCAAATAAACTCAATACAGAAACGCCACGAGCAACACAGTGTTTAACAATATTTTCAACTGCTTGAACACCGGCTCTATGACCCATAAAACGTGGTTGATGCCGTTGTTTCGCCCAGCGACCATTACCGTCCATAATGATTGCAATATGTTGTGGAATTTGGGTAGATCCCGTGGTCATAAAGGGAGCTTACTTACACTTCCATTAAATCTGATTCTTTTTCATTAAGCACATCTTCAATTTGCTTAATGCCAGCATCGGTTAACTTTTGAATTGCTTCTTCAGCACCGCGCTCTTCATCCTCTGAAATCTCTTTTTCTTTCAATAATTCCTTTAATGTACTATTGGCATCACGGCGAATATTGCGTACCGCAATACGTGCACCTTCGGCTTCATTACGTGCTACTTTCACTAAATCACGACGGCGCTCTTCAGTAAGGGGTGGAATAGGAATACGAATGGTCATGCCTGCACTACTAGGATTCACCCCTAGATCAGAGGTCATAATGGCTTTTTCAACAATGGCTAGCATTGGTTTTTCCCAAGGTGTCACCGTTAAGGTGCGTGAGTCTTCAACACCCACATTGGCTACTTGGCTAAGCACAACATCTGCTCCATAGTAAGGCACCATAACTTGATCTAAAAGACTAGTATGGGCCCGACCCGCACGGATCTTCGCCATGGCACTCACCAGTGATGCCACACTTTTTTGCATACGATCTGCCGCATCTTTTTTAATATCTTCAATCATTTACTATTATCCTAAATTACTTCACCAATGTACCAATATCTTCACCATAAATAATTTTGGTCAAATTACCCTTTTTATGAACATCAAATATTCGTAGTGGCATATTGTGTTCCTGACACATAACAACCGCTGTAGTATCCATAACGCCTAAACGTTGATCAATCACTTCATCATAACTTAATTTTTCATATCGGGTAGCATTAGCATCTTTTTTAGGATCCGCACTATAAACCCCATCAACTTGTGTTGCTTTCAACATTAACTCCGCACCCATTTCAACTGCACGTAAACTTGCCGCAGAATCGGTGGTGAAAAATGGATTACCTGTGCCCGCAGCAAAAATGACTACACGACCTTTTTCTAAATGGCGAATAGCACGACGACGTAAATAATCTTCACACACTTCATTAATTTTAATAGCAGACATGACACGACAAAATGCACCTTGTCGTTCTAGTGCATCTTGCAATGCTAATGCATTCATTACTGTGGCTAACATCCCCATATGATCACCGCTGACACGATCCATACCGCTTTCTGCCAAGCCCGCTCCACGGAAAATATTACCACCACCAACAACAACACCAAGTTCAACACCTTGGGCACTGAGCTCAGCGATTTCTTTAGCAAAACAGGTGATCACTTCAGGATCGATACCAAAATCAGCTTTTCCCATTAACGCCTCACCACTTAATTTCAGTAGTACACGTTTATACACTGGTTTTTTAGCTGTCTCAGTCATGCTGACTCTCCGTTTTAATTAATGAACCTGAACTTAGGATAAGAAAATTATCGCCATCCCTGCAGCTTTTAAGCGGGGAGCTCTAACCCAGTTTAATGATGCAGTTAACAAAAAGATTCTCGATTAAAACATTCGAGAATGACGGGCTTTATTAAAATTTCTGCATCTTCATCTTCAAGTAGTTTGGGTATATA
>CAYTAM010000269.1:0-2365 GCA_964435685.1 uncultured Methylophaga sp.
CAATACTGTCTAACATCGGTAACGATGTCGCTGATATGCCTTGTAGCTCACCACAGACTGATAGCATTTGATCGGATATTCGGCTAATTTGAGTCTGTTCGCGGCTGAAGCCGCTCCTACTCATCGTCTAAATCAAAATCTAATCCTGCAATACTGTCTAACATCGGTAACGATGTCGCTGATATGCCTTGTAGCTCACCACAGACTGATAGCATTTGCTCTGAAATCCGGCTAATTTGAGTTTCGCGCTTTTTCCATAACCGTTGCATGGCAGCTTTTTCTTTTTCAAGATCACTGCGCATCAGTTCATAGTTTTCAACTACACTGCGAATACGCTGGGCAAATTGATTGCTGGTAATGTAATCAAATAACGCTTCCATTTGCTCACCTTTGCCATCACTTACTGATTTTTGGCGCTGGGACTCAATCAATACAGTACGTAACGCGGCAGACAAGCCCAAAACTAGTTCTGGGCGTACTAACCACACGCCTTCATGCTGTAACATCGGCTCGCTAATATCGGCGGGGAATACTGTGCTAACCAATACCGCAATATCACCATTTTCACGTTGCAGGTCTTCTTTTAGCTTCGGCACCCAATTATTTGACCAGTTTTCTGCCCGCTTAGTCTCCCAAATGATCTTGCCACACAGTGTGCCAGAACGAAGTTTGACATGATGAATCACATCAGCGCCACGTGCACCTTTTTTCACCGGTTCGATACTATCTAGCGGATAGGCTTGTTGCAGTAATGATTCAACTTCCAGCTCTAACACTTCACCTTGCAGCTGTTGAGAGCCCTGCTCTAGCTTGCGGGTTAATTCTTCATTTGATTTCTGGGCATCTGAAATTTTTTTCCTCAGTTCTGCCTCTTTTAAACTGAATGACTCATTTATTTTAGCTTCAATACGGCGCCGCTCAGCTTCTAGTTTTCGCTCCATCTCAACCGCCAAATCTGCTTTTTGTTGCTCAACTAATTTTTTCTCTTTTCGCAGGCTCAATTCGACCGCTCTGAATTCTGCCAAGCTTTTCTCTTTATTAGCGACCTCATCTTTTAGAGCAGTTACTTCCAATAAGGTATCTTCCCGCGCCTGTTGCGCTGCTTTCTTTCTCGCTATTTCAATTTGAGACTTAGCCTTAATTTGAGCCTGTTTACTATCATCTAGCTGCTCTTGCAGATCTGATAATTTAGCTTGAAATTGTTTGGATAATTTACGCTGTTGCTGTTTGGCAACTTGCTGCTCTAACAGGGCCCGCTCTTTAGTCAGCATGGCATCATATTCTGTCTCATACTGTTCAATTAAATGCTGCGATAAGCCCTCACGCAAAGCAAAAGATTGCTCACATTGCGGGCAGTTAATAGCATCTTCTGAATTTAAGATGATTTTCTGGCTCAAGACTACTCTCCTAAGGCGCTGTTATTTTCCGCATTACAAATAACAATATAAATCCAAGTAATATTGGCAAAAATACAAACACTAAAATAAACTCTGAAAAAATATAGATTGCCGCTTCAATTGCTTGTTCAGCTTGTTGTTTTACTATGTCAAGGCTAGCACCAATATCTAAACTATGTTTGATACCTTCATACCAACTTTGATCTTGGGGCTGTGATTGAGTGAGCACTTTCACCTGTTGTTGCGTATTTACCAACACGGTGATTGCCTGCTCACGGTCATACGATAACCACTGTTGCGTATAATTAGATACCACAGTCATAATAGGTACTACACAGCGTAGTAATGTAGCAATTAGCACAATTTTTATTAAAATATTACGTGCTTTATTAGGAGTTTTTTTGATAAATAATGTCGCTAAACTAATTAAAGATAAAGCAACAATAAGCCAACGAAAAGCATTAATATCGCCCATTGCAACAATAATTTTTTGCATACCAATGGAAGCGGAGGCAATCAACAGCACAGTAGAGACTTGCTCAATTAAATCGTTCAATGGATCGAGGATCTCACCTGGCGCTAATGTCACCCCCACACCCAAAGGTTCAATGGAAATTTCTGTACCTTGCGCCATAGACACAACTGCATTTAAACCTCTGGCAACAGCATATACAGACAGCGTCACCGTAAGCATATGGGTTAGCTGGCTATCGATCTTATCTTCAAATGGCACTAACGCTAATAGCATGCATATTAACAATGATCCACTCATTGTCCAGCGGTGTAATTTAGTCATTTTTGTTAAGCCGCACTACTTTAATTCGTAAAAAAACAGCATATCAGAAAAAGAGGGCTGGGTTGCGACAAAAAAAGCCGCAGTTAAAAACTATGGCTTTTTAAAATTTGGAGCGGAAAACGAGATTCGAACTCGCGACCCCGACCTTGGCAAGGTCGTGCTCTACCAGCTG
>CAYTAM010000270.1:0-2363 GCA_964435685.1 uncultured Methylophaga sp.
TGTTCAGAATTAAATAGTTGGTAAGAATGTTTGCCCTCGATTTTAGCTTGATACATTGCTTGGTCGGCATGGCGAAGTAATATATCAATATCATTATTATCATTTGGATAGATGGTTACACCACTGGAAGCGGTTACTGTGTGTGAAAAGCCATCAATATTATAAGGCTGGGCAAGAGATTGATGAATTCGTTGTAGAGCATTCTCACATTGATTAAAGGATTTAATATCAGCCAGCAGTAGGGTGAATTCATCTCCTCCTCGGCGAGAGACGGTGTCCTCTTCTCTGATACAAGCGGTAATTCGACTGGCTACTTCAACAAGGATCTGATCGCCCACTTCATGACCAAAATTATCATTCACTGGTTTGAAGTTATCTAAATCAAACAAACAAACCGCCAGCTGCGTATTAGTGCGTTTACTGTGGTGAACCGCTTGATGAAACCGATCAGCAAATAAAATACGGTTGGGTAAGCCAGTGAGTAGATCGTAGTGTGCCATTAGATCAAGTTGTTGTTGCTGATCTTTGAGTTGGGTAATATCTGCAAATAAACCTACATAATTAATTATATTATCCTGGTCATCTTTTAGTGCCGTTATGGAAAGTAGTTCAGCATAAAGTTCACCCCCTTTTTTTCGGTTCCAGACTTCGCCTTGCCAATATCCTTTTTTATCAAGTTGTTGCCACATATTGATATAGAAGTCCCGTCCCTGCTTGCCTGAACTAAGTATTCGAGGGTTTTCCCCAATAATTTGTTCGCGACTGTAACCAGTGATTTTACAAAAGGCAGGGTTTACATCGATAATTACTTTATTAGCACTGGTTATTAAAATACCGTCATTGCTATCATTAAATATTTGGGAGGTAATTCGAAGTTTTTTTGCTGTTTTTTTATGACTGTTTATTTCTCGCTTTAATGCAATCGTGCGGTCGCAAAAATATCCCTGCATAGCAACTGCAAGCTCCTTCACTACCTTCACTGCACTCCTTGTGTCTTTCTCTGTCTCCTGTTGCACTGGCTCTAAGGGCAGCCCCGCCTGCTTAGCTAAAATAACTTTACTCATCATATCGCCGCTGTCTAGTATATGATCGACTAACCAGTGTGTTAGAAAAGATAAGGTGTTCTCAACAGTTTCTTGAATAGGCTTAAATTCTGCTTGTTCTCTTAATACAGTTATGTTTGAAATAAAGTCTGAGTGCGCATTTTTATGGTTCTTTAAGTCAAATTCAGCAACAAAGCACTCTTCCCACATACTCTCTTTAAATTGAAAGTGATACAAGGCATAATCGGTTAGCTTGGCAAAAGTCTTATTTAACGATTTAAGGTTTGAATTATTATCAAGGTGGTTGGCAAATTGATTTATTAATTTAGCCAACATTTGATGCTGTTCATCTATTTCAGCAACCCCAGTCTCGAAATTGTTATGCCATGGAAAAATATCAACGGCTTTAATTATCTGCTCCTGTTACAGTAGATCTTAGAAATATTAGCGGAAAAGTTAATCTAAATCAATTTAACCATTTTTTCATTTTTTTGGTGGGGTATTTTGTTAACTACTTGTGAAACCACACCTTAATAATTACTCAAGCATATCGACCAAGAAATTATTATCTTTAGTGAGAACTACTAATCTAAAATGCAGCCTGAATAATGCCTCTTCAAACAAAGCAATAAAACCGTTATTTATTCATGTTTCTAGCGCATTAAATATGAGATAATTATCATTAGACCTTTGTATTGGTTACGCTTAATTCTGTAAGGACAACTTTATGGCTTCAACTACAAACGTGATAACAGCTATACTTGACACCCTTAATGATATTATTCTGGGCAAGGAACAGGTAACAAAACTAGCACTAAGCTGTTTATTAGCAAAGGGCCATTTATTAATTGAAGATGTGCCCGGTGTCGGCAAAACCACTTTGGCACATAGCCTTGCCAATATATTAGGCTTGGCTTTTCAGCGTGTTCAGTTTACTAGTGATATGCTGCCAGCTGATATTTTAGGCGTGTCGGTTTTCGATCGCCAAACCAATCAATTTACTTTTCATAAAGGGCCTATTTTTTGTCAGTTATTATTGGCAGATGAAATTAATCGCACCACACCGCGTACTCAAAGTGCCTTGCTCGAAGCGATGGAAGAACGCCAAATAAGCATCGAAGGTGAAACCTATCCACTAACCGAACCCTTCTTTGTTATTGCCACCCAAAACCCATCAAATCAGATTGGCACATTTCCGTTACCTGAATCACAGTTAGATCGGTTTTTAATGCGCATTAAAATTGGCTACCCCGATGCCGAAGCTGAACGACAACTATTGCTGGGGCAAAACAGTCGGGATAAACTGAAACAACTGCAAGC
>CAYTAM010000271.1:0-2363 GCA_964435685.1 uncultured Methylophaga sp.
ATCAACTGGGCAAAAGCTATTCACATTATTTTCAACACTTAACGGTGACATAGCCAATTATTTAGCTGCAGGCTTTGTTGTAGCAGCTACCTTGATCTGGCAATTTTTGCCGCTTATTCTTACCGTCTCAGTCGTGATATAGCCCGAAAATAATATAACAAGAGCCCGCAGTAGACTTGACGGACACAGTTCATGCCCTGCACGATGAAGCACAACAACACTTAAAGGAGCAGCTGGCACAAATTCGCATAGAAAGTCAGCAAGCCATCAAATTAATGTTATGGTCAATCAGGCCGTTACCTCATTACAGTTTGAAGATATGTGCACACAATTGTCAGAGCATATTCTGCGCAGGCTCGATGCAGTAAATGGTTTAGGCGATTTAGTAGATAAATTGAATATGGTACGAATGAATCCCGAGTTATTAGAAAGCTACCGTGCTACATTGACCGAACTTGAGGAAACACTAATGGTACTAAAACCAAAAATTGCATCGGTTAAACATCAAGCTGTTTCTCAACAAGATTTAGACACAGGTGAAATTGACCTGTTTTAGGACCAAAAATATAAAATTTAGTTATATTTTTATTTAGGCTTAAGGAATAATTTTATGAGTGTTACAACATCAACAAAAGAAAATAAACATACCATTAAAGTCAATGGGCGTTTTGATTTTTCAGTACAAAGTGATTTTCGGAAAGCCTATGAAGAAGCGCCGAGTAGCAGTTCTTTTATTATGGATTTTTCGTCAACAGATTATATGGATAGCTCGGCATTAGGTATGTTGCTGCTATTACGTGATTATGCTGGCGGTGATAATGCTAAAGTTGAACTGGCTCGATGTGGCACGGATATTAAAAATATCCTAGAAATCTCTAATTTTCAGAAACTGTTTACAGTGAGTTAAATTTAGTTCTTTTTTTAGTCATAAAGTGATTGATTGGTAGGAGCGGCTTAAGCCGCGAACAGCAGAGAATTCATTTACATTCCATTCACGGCTAAAGCCGTTCCTACGTCTTCTCATTGATTGCTACGAGTAAATTTTGGCGTACTAATTGCTTCTTAATTTCCATAGTGAAGTATTCATCACTTTGATGATATTTAAGAGGTTAAAATGAGCCAAGAATTTTTGTTAAAAACACCTACTGCTCCGGCATCAGCTAAGCTTGATAATGCTAATGTAGCCAAGCAAGCGAATAAGCCGGAAACTAAGAATGAATCATCATTCTCATCCGCATTAGATAAACAGGTAGAGCAAGGTGATGCGCCGAAAAAAGAGCCGATAGAGCAAGCTGAAGCATCAGAAAACACATCCTCGGATAAAGCAGAGGGAAAAAGTGCTGACAATGAAGAAGACGGCAATAGTTTGCCGGAAAATATTTTAGCAGGTAATGATCCAGCAGAAACAATGCAACAATCAACAGATCTTATTGATGCTGATTTAGATGTTGCAATGAGTTCGGGGCTAAAAGGTGAAGCGACTACATCATCAGCTAAGCGGGTTACCACCGAGCACATGCTGGTAGCAAAGGTGATAACGAGTGAGGATGTTACCAGCGAATCGAGGCATAAAAATACAAGCAGTATTATTTTGGGTTCTGATACTATCCTTTCAGCGAAAGGTGGGAGTGTTGAAGGTTTAGAATTAGATAAAAAGCAGCAAATTACCAGTTTAAGATCAGATATTTTTTATGCATTATCTAAAAACAAATCAGCAGAATTAGCCACATTAGATAAGTTAGTAACAAAAGATCAGACTCAGCAATTAACGGATAGAACTGAGCGACCCGATCGAAGCTCAGCAAGTTTTTCTACAGCAACATCATTAAGCGGCGTTAGCGCGGCGCAAGCTAGTTCTATTGCCCAACCCATATTGGCCGTGCAACCAGCAATTCAGTCTGAAGCATGGAGCCGCGTAATGAGTAGTCGTGTGGTGTGGATGGCGCGTGAAGGCGTTCAAGAAGCATCATTAAGGTTGAACCCTGCAAATTTAGGATCCATTGAAGTCAAGCTCACTATGCACAATGAGCAAGCAAATGTGTTATTTATTGCCCAAAATGCAGCAACCCGGGATGCCTTAGAGCAAGCATTGCCACGATTACGAGAAAGCTTTGAAGAAAATGGCATGCAGTTGGCCGATGCTGAAGTAGCTGATCAAGAGTTTGAACAAGCTGAAGATGAGCACGCCGCTGGTGAAGGTATTCATCAAGGTAATGAGCCGCAATCGCAGACTGAAATAGAGAATGAGCAAGCAACAGAAATACCAGAACAAGAACTAGAAGTAGGTTTAAGTCTATATGCCTAGCCCTTTGGGTATATACGGAATGTTAAGTTAACAAGTGGAAAATAGACAATGTTTAAAT
>CAYTAM010000272.1:0-2299 GCA_964435685.1 uncultured Methylophaga sp.
TTCGCTACGGTTTCTATTCTCGGACAGCCTCCTAGGAATATTAGCGTCGACGAGGTTTTAATTTTCTCTTACTGGTACTCGGTCTTACATGCTGAGTACGGAATGATTTAGATTGCGCACTACGTCTACTCATCCGTTTACCCTCACCCTGCCCACCTGTTCCCGTAGGTTGCCATGTTGGAATAAGATGCTTTTTACCATTACCAATTAAATCGGCTCGACCCATTTTTTGTAAGGTATCACGTAGCATTGGCCAATTTTCAGAATCGTGATAGCGTAAAAATGCTTTGTGCAATCGCCTAACCTTAATGCCTTTGGGCACAGTAATATCACCGCCTTTTCGCTTCACTTTATGCAAGGTATTTTTTCCAGAATGATACATTGCTGCTGCCGCTGACATCGGTGATGGCAAATAGGCTTGCACTTGATCAGCACGAAAACCATTTTTCTTTAGCCAAATAGCAAGGTTTAGCATATCCTTATCCGTCGTACCTGGGTGGGCGGCAATAAAATAAGGGATTAAATATTGCTCTTTTCCCGCCGCTTTTGAATATTTATCAAATAGGGCTTTAAAGGCCTCATAAGTGCCAATACCCGGTTTCATCATTTGATCTAACGGGCCCTCTTCGGTGTGTTCTGGCGCTATTTTTAAATAACCACCCACATGATGTGTCACTAATTCTTTAACATACTCAGGTGATAATACTGCTAAGTCATAACGCAAACCCGATGCAATCAATATTTTTTTTATACCCGGCAAGGCGCGCGCTCTTTTATAAAGGTTGATCAGCGGTGTGTGATCGGTGCCTAAGTTTTTGCAAATAGTCGGGAATACGCAGGATAAACGCCGACAACTGGCTTCAATCACTTTACTATTACACGCCAGCCGATACATATTGGCTGTCGGGCCACCTAAATCTGAAATAACTCCCGTGAATCCCGGTGTGGTATCACGAATGGCTTCTACTTCTTTAAGAATCGAATCTTCGCTACGACTTTGAATAATGCGCCCTTCATGCTCGGTAATGGAGCAAAAAGTGCAGCCGCCAAAACATCCCCGCATAATATTGACCGAAAATCGAATCATTTCATAAGCAGGAATGTTTTTATCACCATATTGCTTATGTGGCACACGGCTATAAGGAAGATCAAACACAGCGTCTATTTCTTCAGTCGTTAATGGAATAGGTGGTGGGTTTAGCCAAACATCACGCTCGCCATGTTGTTGGACTAACGCTAAGGCATTACCTGGGTTGGTTTCTAGGTGAAGAATACGTGAAGTGTGCGCATACAATACTGAATCACTACGTACTTGTTGATAAGCAGGCAGGCGAATTACACTTTTTGATGAGTCTTTAGGCATCACTTTATGAAAGCGAATTATATTAATTTTCGGCTGATCCGCTTTGTTTTTCTCGGTTTTAGCCTTTGATGTTTCACAACTGGCTTCCGTCTGCATAGCGTAAGGATCAATCGGTGGGTTAACCTTGCCCGGTGTGTCTACACTGGTTGAATCTTTCTCCCACCAACCTTCACGTTGACCATGTTTAGTGATAAATGCGGTGCCTCGAATATCGGTTAATTCCGATACTGGCTCATTGGCAGCTAAACGGTGGGCGATTTCGACTACTTGTCGTTCGCCATTGCCATAAACTAGGATATCCGCTTTGGCATCCATAATCACACTGCGGCGTACTTTCTCAGACCAATAATCAAAATGAGCAATGCGGCGTAAGCTAGCTTCGATACCACCAATAATAATGGGTACACCTTTATACGCTTCTCGACAGCGTTGGCTATAGGGAACCACACAGCGATCAGGTCGCTTACCACCCTCAGCTGCGGCAGTATACGCATCATTGCTACGAATACGGCGATCAGAGGTGTAGCGGTTGACCATCGAATCCATATTGCCGCCAGTGACGCCAAAAAACAGATTGGGTTGACCCAGTTGTTTAAAATCATCAGCATTCAACCAATCTGGCTGAGAAATAATACCTACCCTGAAGCCTTGTGATTCAAGTAATCGCCCAATCAGCGCCATGCCAAAGCTAGGATGATCGACATAAGCATCGCCTGTCACCAAAATAATGTCACAGCAATCCCAGCCAAGATCGTCCATTTCTTCACGCGACATCGGCAACTGTGGTGCTACGCCAAAACGGTGTGCCCAGAATTGACGGTATGAAAAGAGTTCAGGAGCTGCTTGCATAAGTTCTCAGCGGAGGGTGTTCAATGAATTAGATGCTATTCTATCAAAATCGACAAGTTTTGTCGGTTTCGATAGCAATACTTAATC
>CAYTAM010000273.1:0-2269 GCA_964435685.1 uncultured Methylophaga sp.
AATATTGCTTAAAAAATAGTGTCGATTTCAAGCTAGAAAATGCATTCTAAGTATTATTTTATAATAATGCTAATGACTCCGCCACTTTGTTTGCTGTACTTGCATCATTTTGTTGCTCTGCGAGTGATTTGGCTATATTAAGATACTTTTCTGCATCTAATTTATTACCTTGCTTTAAATACAGTACGCCTAAATGGTAATTAAACACGGCTACATCGGGTGACAGTGACACCACTCGCTCCAGCACAGGCTGTGCTTTTTCAAAATCACCCAGCAATACATGGATCCAGCCATAAGTATCTAAATAAAATGGTTCTGTTGCAGATGAAAACCGTTCTGCTAGCACTTTTGCTCTATTTAAATTTTCTTCACTGCGGAATTGATCAGATAATAGGCTAGCCAAATTATTAATAGCAAGCTCAACATTGGGATCCTCTGCTAAAATAGCTTCATAAATTGATTTTGCCTCTTCATACTTTCCATGTTGCTCATTAGCAGATGCCATTTGTAGCCTTAAAAAAGTATTATTTTCAATATTTTCAATGCCTTTTTGATACACTTTTATCGCTTCTTCTAACATATTCTGAGCAAGATATGCAGAAGCCAAAGCACTATAGCCACCTTGCCATTTAGGTTCAGCCGTTAACGCTTTGTTTAATATTGCAATTGCGTTGTCCCAATCTTGTTCTTGAACATACAAGTTTGCTAATACCCCATAACCCGGTATCTGGTCTGGATTTTCTTCAATAAAAGTATTCAAATACACTAATAACTGTGGCTTTTGATCAAGTTGTAAATAACTGAACGCTACGCCTTGCAAAGCCCTAATTAGGTTTGGGCTTTTAGCCAATGCAGCTTTATAATCTGCAATAGCTACCTCATACTGTTGTTGACCTTGTGCAATACGACCACCAAAGTATAAGGTTAATGCCGTATCTTCTCCATTAATACGTAGCGAATCAACCACTGTTTGCGTGCCATCCCAATCTTGTTGTAACAGTTTGACTTGAGCTAATGCTTGTAATAACTGTTCTTTGTCTGTTGCCTGCTCCAAGGCGGTGGTCAGCACCTCTTCAGTGCGATCCAATTCTCGTGCTTGCATTAAATTATTAGCCACAAATAATGCCGCCACCGTATTGCCTGGGTTTATCGTTAAAGCTTGGCGAAAGTTATCATCTGCCAGCTCTATTGAACCACTATGCATATAAGCTTGTGCTAACAACACCAGCGCCTGATCAGAATCAGGATTGTTTCTTAATACTAACCGCAAATTAGTTACCGTAGCATCTACGTTTTGATTGATAAGCTCAATTCTAGCCATTAATAATAATGCTGCTTCATTTTCTGGCTCAACTACTAAAATATCTTTTGCTTTTGTTTGTGCGGTCTCAATATCACCCTGTTGAAAATCATAATCAGCAAGCATCATTTGGGCTCTTCGCCCATCATTACCTTCACTGTCTAAACTTACAATTTGTTGCAAGATAGCAATTACTTCATCAGGTTTTCCTAAATCAACTTTTAATTTTGCTTTAGCAAAATAGAGTTCATAATCTTCTTTGTCTTGTTCTATATAACTATCCAATAACGCTATTGCCTGTTCTAGGCTTTGTGTTTTAACCAATGATACCAGTAGTAATTTTGCTTCCCTATCATCTTCATTTGCTGCCACATAATCTTCCAATACTTTTTTTGCATCTACATAGCGATCCTGTATATTCAACAACTTCGCTAATGCCATAGGGATCCAACGCTCACCTGGGCGCTGCGTTAATAGCTCGCGAAAAATATTTTCAACGGCATCATAATCTTGTTGTTTCTCTAAAATTGATAACTTAACCATTATTAATGATAGCTGCTCAGGCTCTAGTGTTAATGCTTCATCTAAAACAATTAGGGCTGCTTCCGGCTTTTCCTGAAGGTTTAAAATTAACGCTTTCACTGATAGCGCCTCAATATTAGTAGGCTCCAATGATAAAGCTTGTTGAGCATCATCCATGGCTAAGTCCAAGTTTTGCTGTTTCATTTGAATCGTTGCGCGTAACACCCATGCCATCACATGTATTTGATCAGCATCCAGCACTGTCGTCGCTTTTTCTAATGCCAGATCAAAATTGCCTGCTAATAAATAAATTTGGCCTAATTTCACAATCGCATCATAATGAGTGGGATCTAACTGTTCAACCGTTGTTAGATTGGCAAACATTTCTTGCCATTTTTGTTCTTTCTCATCAAGCAAGGCTAGCTGATAAAAAGGCTCTGCCATGCG
>CAYTAM010000274.1:0-2266 GCA_964435685.1 uncultured Methylophaga sp.
AAATTATTGATCTGTTCACGTTTAACGCTTAAATAAAATACTGCTTCGCGTGGCTCATCTGCATCAGTAGTATAACGAAATATCACCTTTTCACCGTGCTGAAACTGTTGCCATAGAGAGTCCAAAGCTAATGCGGCCTGTATGGGAAAATCAACGACTTCTGGTCGCCGATCAGACTTCATGTGATGATAAAATTCTTTATCCCAGCCTGCCACTTTTAGAATACTAGTTTGTGCTGCCTCAACCTCACTAAACTGCCATTTCTGGTCAGCCGATTGCTCTGTCTGAAAAACATAATCTACTTTCTGAGCTTTACCTGCTGGTGTATTACACCGTTTTTCGTGATCTAGTTTAATGGGTTTGTGCTGATCAACTTGTAGAACGATAAGTTCATATTTAGCAAAACTATCGGCCACGCGATCAGTGATAATCAAGCTACCCCAAATTTCGCCATTATTTAAGCGGTGGATCATTAGCGTATCACCGGTTTCGCTTGGCAAAGAAATAGACTCATTTGCTTGTACCGATACAGCACTCAGTAATAAACTTAGACCTATAAGTTTTAATAATTTCATAATTACTCCCCCTAATCATTGCGACCTACTAAAACTCAATTGGTTCGATTGAAATCTTTGCTTTTCACCAGTAGATGCCACGAATAAAAATAGCCATTATTTAATTTTCAACCTCAAATCAATAGCTTCAAGGTATTCTGTTTCTTGCAATAAATCAGCTTCCGTCAGAGGATGCTGATCTAACCAGCCGGCAGGTAAGGTTAAGCGTAATCCCTTTTTGGTTATTTTCAACTTAACAAAAGTATCCGTTTTTTCGGTGCGACCTCGATTAAATACCGTTGCCAAACGCAGTAATATTATTAGCTTTTGGGTTGATTCTTGCAATTCATCGGATAATTCTGCAAGCTCTTGCTGAGGAAATTTCTTGCGTTGCCCAATAATAATAGTGGCTAAGGCATGTTGTTCTTCACGTGAAAACCCCGGCAAATCTGAATGTGCGACTAAATATGCTGAATGCTTATGAAACTGATCATGTGAAATCGACAGGCCTACTTCATGCAGTTTTGCCGCCCACTGCAAGCGGTCTAAATACATGTCACCATCAATTTTCCAAGTTGTTGAAACTTGCTCAAACAACTGCATTGCAAGAATGCTAACACGTTGACCATGGTCTCCATCTACTTGATATCGACGAGCCAGTGCCAATACCGTACGTTCACGTTCATCATCATGCTGGATCCGGCCTAATAGATCATATAATAGCCCCTCTCGTAATGCGCCATCGGACACCACCATACGATCAATTTTCAAGCGATCAAAGGCCGCTTTTAATACCGCAACACCGCCTGGCAATACTGATGCGCGCTCCTCACTTAAACCTTCTAATTGCAACTTTTCTACATGCCCCATGCTCACCATAACAGTAATTAATTTATCGATTGATTTCGGTGTGATCACGCCATCATCCGACCAGCCATGTTCTTTAACAATATTGGCAACCGTTCGAATTGTTCCGGATGCGCCAATCGCTTCAACCCAGCCTTGCCTTCGATACGACCTTTGAATTGCTCTCAACTGCGTACCCGCAGCAATTAACGCCATTTTCATCAGTGTCCGTGATATTTTGCCACTTCCAAAAAAACGTTGCGAGAAACTGACACAGCCCATTTCCAAGCTTTCACGCATTAAACCTGAAAAACCTTCACCAATAATAAACTCGGTACTACCCCCACCAATATCCATCACCAAACGCGATGAATCATCAAATGCTAGGGTATGCGCTACCCCTAGATAAATAAGTCGCGCTTCTTCTTCACCCGCAATGATTTCGATAGGATAACCTAACGCTAGCCGTGCTTTCCTTAAAAACTGCTGGCTATTTTTAGCAACGCGCAAGGTGTTTGTACCCACCACCCGTACGCTACCTGGCGGCAAATCTTTAATACGTTGTCCAAACCGTTGTAAGCAAGCTATTGCTTTTTGTTGGGAGCCATCAGAGAGGTAATTGTTTTCATCCAATCCAGCGCGCAACTGCACCATTTCACGAAGTTTATCAACCACTTGAAAATGACCATCACGCAAACGCGAAATAATCATATGGAAACTATTTGAGCCTAAGTCAACGGCAGCTAATACTTCGTAGTCAGTGTGTCGGGTCATAAAGATCTTGTTATTTAATAGGAGCAGTGGCTATTTTGCACCATATTGAATAAAAGGGACAAGTAATAAAAAAGCATAGTGCCATGCTAGGA
>CAYTAM010000275.1:0-2261 GCA_964435685.1 uncultured Methylophaga sp.
TTAGTTATTTTGTATTTAGTCGCTTTAATGGGATTTTCGTTGATGGTAAACCGGAATATTATTGACTCTATACATTTACGTTTTGCCAATGTGGATTTATTGAATGATCTACAAATTCAAAAAGAACTAGCTGAAAAGGCCAATATTGATAAGTCTCGATTTTTAGCCGCTACCAGTCATGACTTACGTCAACCGTTGCATGCACTTGATCTTTATTTAGATGCACTGCAACTGCAATTAGAAAAACCTAGTGATACCGAATTGTTGGATAAAGCCAGTGCTTCTAGTCAGGCGCTTAGTGAGTTATTAAATGCATTGATGGATATTTCCAGGTTAGATTCAGGTGCTGTTCAAATCAATGCAAAAATATTTTCATTAACTACATTATTATCTACGATTTACAGTGAATATGAGCAGCAAGCGAAAGATAAAGGCATTATTATCCAATCACATTTAGATGATGTTGTAGTGAATACCGATCCTATTCTTTTGGGGCGCATGGTGCGAAACTTAATTGCTAATGCGGTTAACCATAATAAAAACTGTGTAATTGAAGTTTCAACTAGACTTGATAATGATAGTATGCAATTTATTATTAAGGATAGCGGACAAGGCATTGCGACTACAGAATTAGATAATATTTTTTCTGAGTTTTACCAGTTAAATAATCCTGAGCGTGATCGTACCAAGGGGCTGGGTTTGGGGTTAGCCATTGTTAAACGTTTATCACTTTTACTCGATATTCCTGTTAGCGTTAAAAGTGAGCTGGGAAAGGGGTCTGAATTTTCATTGCATATCCCGGTGGCTACTGATGAGCTTGTTGAATTAGAAATCAGTGATGAGCTCGAGGTGGTCGATTTAGCAGGCTTATTTATTATGGTGATTGATGATGAAAGTGCAGTGAGAGATGCGGTTAAGTCATTATTACGTGCTTGGGGTTGTGAGGTGTTATTAGCCAGTTCGCAAGCGGAACTGATAGAGACAGTAATGCAGGATAATTATCCTATACCTGATCTTATAATTTCAGATTATCGCTTACGTGATAATAAAACAGGTGTGGAAGCGATAGTTGCAATCCGCGAATATTTTAAAGAAGAAAGCTTGTCAGCATTGATTATAACTGGCGATTCATCTTCTGCTATTGCACTTGAGGTGGCAGCTAAAAACTGTCATCTGTTATTGAAACCAGTAAATAGTCAGAAATTACGTACTGAAATTGAAATTCTAGTCTTAAAAGCCTAATATTTTTCGTGCTTCATTGCCTGCCTGAGTGCGATTATCAACGTCTAAAATATTCAGCAATTGGCTAACATATTGTTTGATTGTACCTTCAGAAAGATGCATGTTCTCAGCAATTGTTTTATTGCTATCACCTTTGGCCAAGCAGGCTAATAATTCAAACTGTTTTCTGGTAAATGTTTCCGTTGATAATGGTGATTGATTGCGAGAGTTACTATCAGGCTGATATATTTTGCCATCAAGCACAGTTGATACTGCCTTGAGAATTTCGTGACCATCACTGACCTTGGTAATATAGCCCGCTGCGCCACAGGTTAAACAGGCATCAATGGTGTGCTGATCTTCGTTAGCAGAAACAACAAGCACAGGGAGAGTAGGAAACTGCTTTACTAATTCACAGATGCTAGTTGCTCCAAACATACCGGGCATTCCCAGATCAAGCATGACTAAGTCTAAATTATCATTAAGCTGCTCGTTTAAACTACTCCAGTCAGATGCAAGTTCAATCTCTACATTATTACTTAATTGCTTTAACCAAACAGCCATACTGTCTCTAAATAAGCCATGATCATCGGCCAGTAAAATTTTCACTGATTTAGTGCCTCAAATTAATTTTTAATACCAAGTGTGATGCATTTAACTGAAAATGCAGATTATCTTTCAATAATACTGATTTTACTCCGAAAATACTAACTAAAGTTAATAGCAAATGATTATCTTTAAACTTATAATTTTACTTGTTCAGAGGCTCCTTAGACAAATACCACAGGAATTCAGACTAGTTCGGCAATACATTCAAGGATGAAATATCGTTTAGATTTTACACTCAGAGGGTTTTACTATGGCGACAACAAAGTTAAAGCAATTAGGACAAGGTATGACTGAATATATCATTATCGTAGCATTGATAGCGATTACAGCCATTACCGTGTATAACATTTTTGGTGATACCGTTCGCGGGCAAGTAGGTGATATGGCGGCTGAATTAGGCGGTGGTACAGCGACAGATGCCGGTGCTGCAG
>CAYTAM010000276.1:0-2248 GCA_964435685.1 uncultured Methylophaga sp.
CCAAAAGCTAAACCATCAATATTTGATATTCTGTTAAGTTTGTCGAGATCTAAGCTTCGTATGTCACTACAAATTACGCTTTTAGACCTCTTTCCAGCAATGTTGTTGGAATATGTATCACACGTATCTTTATCATAATCTGTTGCCCAAACATGTTCGATTGAATATTCTTCGCCATGAGTTGATTTGGCATTTGCCATTATTGCGGCATGTCCTATTCCTCCCGGCCCTGAAAACAATTCTCCAAGTCTAAATCTCATATTTTCTTCCATCTTTCCATGAATAGTTACCCTATTATTTAATTTTTAATCAGACGATTAGGTCTCAGGTTATTGATTGTTTTTCAAGTTCAGCAAGATGTTTTGATATAGGTAAGTATGCTTGCTCTACTTTATGCTACCGTAATGTCAGGAAGATAAAAATGTGATTGTGCCCTTCAATGATTACGGGTACATATATTATGCTGGGGGCAAGACTGCATGTCAATACAGTGATCGGGTTCACCACATCTAGGACAATTAGGCGACCTCTTTGATGTGTTGATAATACGCCATTGGCGTCATTAAATTTAAGCCATAGTGAGCGGGGAAACCGTTAAACTTCCCTTGTAAAAAGGATAGGAATCATAAAGTAGCTAGCATCATTGGCGCGTTCGACACAAAAGGCATAATAAATCAAGAATAAGTTGAGAAGGAATTATTCGGCGTTGAGAGTCATTTTGCAAGCGGATATAAATGTTCTCAGAATTCACTTTTTCTATTGAAATTGTTCTATTGCCTTCTCCAAGTGTTAAACCTTTGTATAAACTAAGTTTATTTATCATAATTCATTATCTCCTATCACGCCTGCCAGTCTTCTAAGCGCAAACCCGTAATACGCGAAAACTCTTTGGTATTATGTGTTACTAAAATCGCATCATGTGCCCTGGCGGTTGCTGCGATTAATAAATCATTGGGGCCGATGAGTTTGCCTTGGTTGTTGAGATCGGCGCGGATCACAGCATATTCTTCAGCGCAGCGATCATCAAATATTAAGCTATTGAGTGGCGCAAAGAACTGATTGAGTAATTGTAAGTTAGCTTCTACTTTTTGGCTGTGCCTCGCACCGAACAGTAATTCTGCTTTGACGATGCTGCACAGTGCGATATCGGTTGGAGCCGTGTCACGAAGGTGTTGCTCTATTTGAGAGTGGCGGTTATTTAGCAGGTAAATGCAAATATTGGTATCAAGTAGATACATTAGTTAAAGCGTTCTCGTTGTTCAATATCGTGTTGTTCAGGTCGAGCAAGCGCTTCGCCTTGCCAAGCACCAAAGTTGTCGAAATAGTGTTCTGGCCACTGTGTTGCAACTTCTTTTTTAGCCAGTTCGGCAAGATATTTTGAAACAGATAAGTGGGCATGTTCTGCTTTTATTTTAATTTTATCTGCAATTGCATCGGGTATGTAAAAGTGTAATTGAGCCATGGCATCCCCTAAATATATTTGTTATATGTGAATTATGCTGGAGATGGGGTTTTGTTGTCAACAATGTGGTGGTCGATAACGCTATTTCTGTCTGATTTCAAATATTTCTTGTTGTAAGCCCAATTGCTCATCCCTTATACGCTCTTTTATATGCATTGCGGTATGAAAGAGTGTTGCAATAATAAGCTTGTCGTGACGAATTTCGAAGAACATATAATGTTGCTCTGCTTGGCAGAAGGAAAATCGGCTACTGAAGTCATTGTTTTTTTGGGTAGGTAACATGCCTGAGGCAACTAAGTCGATCGTCTTGTTGAGCCGTTTTAAATAATCTATAGCAGTTTTCCGCCGCCATTTTTGTGCTGACCATTTTACTATTTTGATAATCTTTTTTTCTGCCGTGGGTGTTTTATAAATTGGTAGTGCCTTATAGGTCATTGTCAGAAGTCATTTCTTGAAAGGCGCGCTTGGTAATTTCATCCATATTAAAAGGGGATATGTTCCCTTGCTCTATCTCTACCTCAGCACGGGATAGCTCTTGTTGCATGGCTTGCAAATAGAGTTGGTGTTCTATGTTTTTTTCTCGGTGCAATCTTACCGCTTCACGCATAAATTCACTGACTGAGTTATATAGCCCGCTTGATACTTGGTCTTTAGCATAGTTTTCAAGCTCTGGGGTTAGGGATATATTGGTGCTCATAGCGTTAACCTTCTTTTTTACGAATGGATAAAAGTATGGCGGCTCAGACTATAAATGTCAATCTTTGACATTTATAGTCTATAGTAATA
>CAYTAM010000277.1:0-2248 GCA_964435685.1 uncultured Methylophaga sp.
AAATCAAAAACTGGTGGCATTACGCGATTCTAAGAAAACAGAAATAGAAGATTATTTTCAGTTGTTACAAAACCAAGTGACTACCTTGTCGAATAGTCGGATGATTATTGATGCAATGACTAATCTTAAATCTTCGTTTACTGATTTTCGATATCAATCTGGCATAGCAGGTACCTTTAATGAAAAACAACATCTTGAGCGTTTTTACAATGATGAATTCAATACAAAATTTATCAATAGCAATAATGGGCAAGATGCTAATGTTAAAGCGATAATGGCAGGCTTGGATGCGGATTCTATTGCTTTACAATACCAATATATCAGTGCTAACCCCCATCCTCTTGGTGAAAAAGATGCATTGATAGTAGCGGAGGATGATTCTGATTATTCGTATTACCATGGTGTATATCATGCTGCTATTCGCGATTTTCAGCAAACATTTGGTTATTACGATATTTTTTTAGTAGATCCTGATAGCGGCGATATCGTTTACAGTGTATTTAAAGAGCTAGATTATTCAACATCACTTATCGACGGCCCTTATGCCGAAGCAGCTATTGGTCAAGTATTTGAAATGGCGAATCAGCAAACCGAAGCAGACAGTGTTTCGATAACTGATTTTGCCGCTTATCTGCCCTCATATAATGATCAAGCAGCCTTTATTGCTTCACCTATATTTGATAAGGGCAAAAAAATTGGTGTATTAATCTTTCAAATACCAGCTAGCCGCATTAATACCATTATGACCTATGGTGAAAAATGGTCTGATATGAGTTTGGGTCAGTCGGGGGAAACTTTTTTAGTGGGCGCAGATAATAAAATGCGTAGTTTAGGCCGAGCTATAGTTGAGGATAAAGAGGGCTATTTAGAGCAGCTTAAACAACACGGCGGCATAGCAATAGAATCACTGAATGCTATGCAACAAAAAGGCACTACATTAGGATTGAAATCAGTAAATACACTAGGCGTTAACAATGCATTGGCGGGTCAAACAGGTATAGCTATTTTTGATGATTACCGTGGTGTGCCGATATTATCTGCTTACGCCCCGCTAAATATTGCAGGTCTTAATTGGGTGATTTTGAGTGATGTGGATAAAAGTGAAGCTTTTGCTGCGTTGACCGAGACGATACGATCATTGCTAATGATAGGTGCTATTGCATTAGTATTTGTAGTGATAGGGGGTTGGTTGGCAGGGCGTTGGTTTGCTAATTCAATTGTCACCCCTATTCAATATTGCAGTGATTCAGTAACCCAAATTGCCAAAAATATGGCGGCAGGTAAGGCCGATTTAACACAAGCTTTGACTCCTGGTAAAAATGCGATTGCTCAGGTTTTGGCTCAAGGTATTAACACCATGTTGGATAATTTTAGAAAATCAATTCAACAATTTTCAGGTGCCGCTGATCAATTAGCAACTTCGGCAGAACAAATGACGGTTATTACGGAGAAAACTAATCAACAACTGATACAACAACGCAGTGAAACAGAGCAAGTGGCTACCGCAATGACGCAAATGACAGCGTCAGTAAAAGAGGTATCACGCAGTGCGAGTAATGGCGCGCAAGCGGCAAAAGAAGCCGATGACATCACTCGTAAAAGCACGGTTATTGTCGAAGAAAGTATTAGCACCATGATTGGTATTGCTGACAATATGACCAATGCATCCTCAGTTATTGCTGAATTGGAGAATGACAGTGAAGAGATTGGCTCAGTGTTGGCAGTGATTCAAGGAATTGCTGAACAAACTAACTTATTAGCACTTAATGCAGCTATTGAAGCGGCGCGGGCAGGCGAGCATGGGCGTGGTTTTGCTGTGGTGGCTGATGAGGTGCGTACCCTAGCAAGCAGAACGCAATCATCAACCCAAGAGATCAAAGCAATCATTGACAAGTTGCAAACACGATCGGCACAAGCAGTAACGGTGATGGAGTCAGGTTGTGTTGAAGCGCAGAACGGTGTTGATAAAGTTAAAGCAACAGGTGCTGCATTAGCAGAGATAGCTACTATGGTGGCTAATATCGATGAGATGAATATGCAAATTGCGGCGGCGGCACAACAGCAGAGCACGGTAGCAGAAGATGTCAATAAAAATATTGTCAATATCAGCCAAGTTGCAGAACAAACAGCAGAAGGCTCTGTTCAAATATCGCAAGCAAGTAATGATATGGCACAACTGGCTTCACAGTTACAATCTTATGTGGGTTCATACAAAGTGTAACAAAGCATGGGGCTATACGTCATACAT
>CAYTAM010000278.1:0-2234 GCA_964435685.1 uncultured Methylophaga sp.
GGGGGAATATCTTATTGATGTTTTTCATTACTCTATCCTCTCAAAGTACAGAGTCTCCGCAAACTCGGGGCGGTTCCCCCCCCCCTGTATCACCACTAAAAAACTCAAGTAAACCCCATAAGCTATTTTAATGATTTTCATACCCTTTCAGCTTTTCCATGCACTGCTATCAATCAGCCCACAACGTAGTGCCAGATGAACAAAATCGACAGCAGTTTCAATATTGAGCTTTTGTTTGAGTGTCGTTTGATAATTGGAAACTGTTTTCTGGCCTATATTTAACTGTTTACCAATGTCAAAATGAGACCTTCCTTCTGCAATAAGCCGGAATATCTCAAACTCTCTTGCGGTCAAATCATTAGCTGGATTATTAAAATTTGACATACTTTGTAAAGCAATTTCACGAGCCATAAAGCTACTTAAATAGCGTTTTCCCATAGCAACCAGTCTAATTGCATTAATAATATCTTCTCCCGGATCAGCTTTAGTAATATACGCTACTGCACCATTAGATAATGCTTGTGTCGCATAAGTTGGGTTTTGGTGTACAGAGAAAATGATCACCTTAGCCTTTCTATCGCGAGCCAAGATTCGTTTTAATGATTCTAACCCACCTATACCTGGCATTGACATATCCATAAGCAGTAGATCCGGTGATAGTTTATTATATGCTTCATATGCTTGTTCGCCACTGCGAACTTCACCCACGACTTTTATATCACTCTCAAGTTCAAGTAAACGCTGTAAGCCAGAGCACACTACCTCATGATCATCTGCCAGTAATATACTAATCATAGTCTACTCCTAATCTAGAATCCTACACGGCAAACAGGCTTTCACAATAACGCCCGCACCTATTGATGTTACAATACTAAATTCCCCGCCAAACTCCATAACCCGCTCTTTCATACCGACAATTCCCAGCCTTTCTATTTTATTGTCCAAATTGAAGCCATCTCCATTATCAACTACACTCAAAATGATATTTTGAGTAACTATTTCAACTCGTATGGCTACATGGCTAGCTTTTGCATGACGTGAAATATTTGTAAGACACTCCTGAATCAAACGGTAAATCGTAAATAAAATTTTATTATTAACCTCAGTAGGTATATTTTTTATATCTATATCAACTAAAACACCAGCATTCCTAACTTCCCAACTCTGAATCATACTTCCAATATTCTTAGAAAAGCTCTGGCTAGTTTCAACAAAAGATAAAGAGCGTAGTCCATTGATTTTATTGTGAATAACATCCATTATTTGAAATGAAATTCTGTCGATAGCATTTGCATCATTATTAATAGATGATGTTTCACTTATTCTTAATATAGATGATGCATAAAGGTGTATAGCTGTTAAATATTGTCCCATCTCATCATGCAGTTCCCTTGCAAGGCGCTGCCGTTCTTTTTTATTTAACCTAACAATTTCAGCATTAACCCATTGCTGATTTTTCACGATCTTGCCAATCATAGTTGATTGCCACTATCAAGTAAAAGCATGGCAAGTACATCATAATCCATTGTCGACAACGGTCTTAAAGGGCTTCTTGGCTTGCCAGCAGGAACTCCTTTTAATTCCAAACCCGCTTTAACCGTTCTTGCTAAGCCTTTCTCAACAAGAAATTTTAATAAAGCTTTATTCTGAGAAAATAAGTACCTTGCTTTTTCTATGCTACCCTGTTGCACAGCATTAAATATTTCCTGCGCCCCCGCTCCTATTAAGTTAGGTGTTGCGGTACACCAACCAGCTACGCCAAGCTCCATTGCATCTAAAGCTAAATAGTTACATCCTACAAAAATACTGGTCGTTTCTCTTCGTAAAGATTGTAGCTCCTTAATTTTACGTATATCCGTAGAACTATCTTTAACCATACAAATATTTTTTATACCTTCAACCATCGACAGTATAAATGTAGATGACATATCGATCCCACTAGTTGCCGGGTTGTTGTACAGCATTACTGGAATGGAAACAGCATCAGAAACGGATGAGAAATAAGTATAAATTTCATCTTCGCTCAACCCATAATATTTAAGTGGAGCAAGCATTATGGCATCTGCACCTTGATTTTCGGCAAAGATGGCCTTCTGGGAAGCTTTGCTTGTTGACAACTCTGATATACCGATAATAATAGGCATTCGTTTGTTCACAATCTCAATTGACCGTTTTGCTACGACTTGCCACTCACTATCATCTAGGTAAACACATTCCCCTACACTACCTAGCGC
>CAYTAM010000279.1:0-2219 GCA_964435685.1 uncultured Methylophaga sp.
CTGAAACCTGCATCTTCAAGTAGTTTGGGTATATACCCATAATCATTCAATCTGTGAAGATTTAGGGAAAAAATAGGAAGTCAGGGCAAGGCTCTGAAATCTGCATCTTCAAGTAATTGCGATAGTGATGCGAATTCAAGATCGACTATTGCTTGATAATATAACACAGCCAGCACATTCAGGATGGGTGCTGGAAATCTGCAAATTGAGTGATAACGAGTATCTTATGCTAAAGCATCCAATAATTTTTGGTGAATATCACCAAAATCACCATTACTCATTACTACAATAGTATCACCTGATTGGGCACTCTCGACTGCTAATTCGACAATAACATCAATGTTTGATGCCACACTCGCTTTATCAGCCAGTTGTTGTTGAATATCTGCTAATGACCAATCTAAGCCTGCATCTTCAAATAAGATAATTTGGTCTGCAATGCGTAATGAGTCGGCCAATGTTTGTTGGTGTACGCCCATTTTCATCGTGTTAGATCGTGGTTCCAAAATTGCTATTAACTTTTGTTCGCCAATATTAGCACGTAGCCCTGCAAGCGTAGTTTCAATTGCTGTTGGATGATGAGCAAAGTCATCATAGACACGTACCCCATTGACTTCTCCACGCAATTCTAGTCGGCGCTTGATACCGGTAAACTTTGCTAATGAACCACAGGCCTGCTCAATGGTGACACCGACATGATGAGCGGCGGCAACAGCAGCTAAAGCATTACTAACATTATGCATACCCAGCAATGACCACTCAACCTTCCCTGCGTACTCGCCGTCTATCACCACATCAAACTGTCCACCATCTTCAGCGATATTATCAGCACGTAACTTGCCCTCATTTAGTCCTATAGTTTGTTGTGGTGTCCAACAGCCCATACGTATAACATCATCAATTGCTTCAACATGTGAGGGAGTAATTAATAGCCCCCCTGATGGCACTGTACGAATAAGATGATGAAACTGTGTTTGAATTGCTGCTAAATCTTCAAAAATATCTGCATGATCAAATTCTAAATTATTAATCACTAGAGTGCGTGGATGATAATGCACAAACTTAGAACGTTTATCAAAAAAAGCGCTGTCATATTCATCAGCTTCAATCACAAAAAAAGGCGTTTCACCTAAACGCGCTGTTTCGCCAAAATTATTGGCTACGCCACCGATTAAAAAGCCCGGTGCCATGCCTGCATCATGCAAGATCCAAGCAAGCATACTGCTGCTTGTAGTTTTGCCATGCGTACCTGATATCGCCAACACCCATTTATCTTTTAATACCTGCTCCGCCAACCATTGTGGTCCTGATACATACGGTAGACCTTTATTGAGCACATATTCCACAGCTGGGTTACCACGTGACAGCGCATTGCCTATCACTACTAAATCTGGGCTAGGCTCTAAATGCTCAGCTAGGTAGCCTTCTTGTAATTTAATGCCTGCAGCTTCGAGCTGCTCACTCATCGGTGGATACACATTGGAATCTGAACCTGAGACGGTCATCCCCAGTTCACGCGCTAATAACGCTATCCCACCCATAAAAGTACCGCAAATACCTAAAATATGGATATGCATCTATGCTACTCCTGACTTAACTAATCCTGTCACCGCGACGGTAACCATCATGTAAGTAATGGTGACCATCATCGAAACTCCAGATGTAATTTCAAGTGATTGCCGAAAAATTTGTGCAATAACCATTAAACTCCATATCAGTAATGCAAACATCATTAATAACACAAAACTAGCGCCTTGCTGCTCAGCTTCTATTTGAAAAAACCACCAAATAATAGGGGAGCCGACAACAGTAATACAACAAGCTGAGCCAGCCAAAGCAGTCAAAACTTGAGTATATCGTGCTTGAAAGCCTCGAAAACTCACCAGCAAACTAACGGCCATCATCATAACAACGATATCTGCTAAACTGATAAAAATACTGGCACTCCATGTGTTATCAAGTTGATTAACCACCACACTCAACACAAAATAACTCAATAGTGTAACTTTCAACAGCCATGTGGAAGCAGGAATATCAGACGGACTCGCTCTAAACAGGCACAAATCAAAAAATCGTGAAATTACTTCCATAGTATTATCTACCCTGCCTATTAAAAACAACAAAGCATTATGGCAATAAAAAACCCGATAGTGATAAAAACATTATCGGGTTTAGGTTTATACCCGTAATCATTCAATCTGTAAATTTTAGACCAAAAG
>CAYTAM010000280.1:0-2215 GCA_964435685.1 uncultured Methylophaga sp.
ATGGATCGTGTTAATGCAAGCCTTACCGCTATGTTACTCAGCTTTGCTCTTTACACCACTATTGTTATTTGGTTTTTTGCAATTGCTTCGGTAAAAAAGCTTGGATTAACCTTATCTCCGCACTGGCAGTAACGGCTGGTTTAGTGTGGATCATTAAGTTCTGGCGCTTATTTGGCGGTGATAGAAGTAGCTTTGAACAAGTGAGTCGCTATTTTTGCGAAAGCTTGTTTTGGGCATCCCAGCCCAAGCAAGCAGCAAAAACTTAACGCGACCATTAATGCCTTCAGCTCCCCAGCCGTCCTGCGTTCATGTCGACTCGCACATAATGCTGGTGCATTATTCGCTTCGCCAACATTACCTCAATGACTCTACGGCAACATAAAGACTTGGCTAACATTATTCTCCACTGTTCGCTAGCGCTCTCTATTACGAAAATGCACAAAGGCTCACTAAATTTGCTCATCCTTGGATAAATGGACAGGTGGAGAAGATGAATGACATTATTAAGTCAGCCACACTTAAATTATTTGAGTTAATGGTAAAAACGGGGGCTTTTTTTTAGCCATTTTTCGTTTTAAAATTTGAGTATTTTCGAGGGCGGTGGTTGAGTTTATTCATTATTTTCTTCTTTGCTAATGCTCTCAAAACTACCCTGTTTAGTAAAGTATTGCCTGACAAGTCCATTGGTATTTCCGTTTACGCCTCGCTCTCATAGGCGATAAGAGTGTGCAGCCTTAACGTAGTGCAATACTATCAAGTTCTAAAGGAAGTATTTTGGGAACGATTTAAGTGGAAAAATGCTTGAATATCCCTATAATGGGGATTATAGTACCCAGTTTGGGTATTTACGGGGGTGGATCTATGCCATCAACTTCGCTAGGTGATGCGTTATTTACTAAAACACAACAGCGAGTATTGGGATTACTTTATGGTAAACCTGACGCGCGATTTTATACCAATGAGATCCTTCGTATGGCTGGAATGGGACGGGGGACAATTACTCGCATATTGGATGGTTTTGTTTCTTCAGGTATTTTGGTGTCATATAAAGAAGGGAATCAGCGTTATTACCAAGCGAATAGCCGGAACCCTATTTACAATGAACTGGTGAACATAGTTAAAAAAACATTTGGTATTACGGATGTAATTAGGGGGGCTTTAGAACCTATTTTAGAGAAAACAGTGTTGGCTTTTGTCTATGGCTCTGTTGCTAAAGGTGAAGATACTGTTAGTAGTAATATTGACTTGATGGTGATCACTGATGATTTGTCTTATAGTGACTTGATGGTGGTATTAGCTGATGCCGAGAAAATATTGGCTAGACCCATTAACCCCACAATTTATACTCCACTGCAATTTCGTGAGCGCGTGGATAAGGACAATTCTTTTTTGGCCCGAGTGATCGCACAACCTAAACTATGGCTCAAAGGAAATGATGATGACATTGCAACCGTTAGATAATCTGGTAAAGACTCAGAAGCTCAAGGTAGAACCACCTGATCAGAGCGAGTTCGATGGTATGGTGAGTTCGGCAAAGCGACGCTTGCAAGATCCCCAAATTGAAGGGTTATCTGAAGAAGAAAGGTTTTATTTGGCTTATGGTGCAGCTCATGCCTTAGCATTGGCTGCAATACGTTGGCACGGTTACCGTTCGGATAACCGTTATTTAGTATTTCAGTGCTTACAACATACGGTTAATTTAGATAATGCTAAGTAGCGAGTGCTTGATAAATGTCATAATCAACGTAATCTAGCTGAATATGAGGGGCACTTAGAAATTAGTCCCCAATTGCTTTCTGAACTCATCTCAATTACAGAAGAGTTGATGGGCTTGGTAGAAAAGTTATGGTCAATATAAAGACGGGTCTACGCGGAATCGTGTGGGTTGATATTAGCATTTCTGGATAGCGGTTGAAGAAATGCTGCGATGATTTTCAGTTTGAGATAGTCCTCATCACGATAACCATAGGCGCGCCGTTGCAGCACACGGATTTTGTTGTTCACCCCTTCGACCAATCCCAGACTGACTTTGTTCTGGGGATGACAATAGGAGGCAATGCCCTCCCAGTGAGACTCAATCAGCTGAGCAAATTTCCGATACGGTTGCAGTCTTTGCCATTTCAAGCTGTCTTTCCAGCTCTCAAAAAAGGCCCGTGCTCCATAAAAAAATATCACCGGAAGTGATTAGAACCTTGTTGGTATCGGTGCAGACCAG
>CAYTAM010000281.1:0-2206 GCA_964435685.1 uncultured Methylophaga sp.
AAAAAAAATTGAAGCTATCGAACAAGCGATAACGGAATTACCACGAGCAGAATTAATAAGGTTTCGCAGATGGTATGAGAAATTTGATTCAGCTGTGTGGGATAAGCAGATAGAACACGATATTGCCGATGAAAAGCTAGACGATCTTGCTAATCTTGCCATTGCTGAACATAAGGCAGGAAAATCGAAGCGGCTATGATCCATTTTGCGAGTCCATCTTTTTGGACTGCTTATAAATCACTTCCTGCATCTGTACAGCATTTGGCAGATCGTAATTATGAAATTTTAAAAGACAATCCTCGCCATCCATCACTTCACTTTAAAAAAACAGGAAAATATTGGTTCGTTAGAATTGGGATCCATTATCGTGGCTTGGCTGTGAAAATAGATAATGGCTTACTTTGGTTTTGGATAGGAAGTCATGCCGCCTATGATCGCCTTATTAAACCATGAGTAGCCCTACTTTGTTGGACTAACACTATAATAAATAGCAGAATAATCAGTGTCAGCTAAGCCCTGTTCAAGTGTTTTGTCCAATAACTGGGCAATGCCTTCAAGTGCACACGTCTCCAAACCTAAGCGTTTAGCAACGGATAAAAATAGTCGTGTATCTTTGGCTAAATGCTTGGTGGGGAAGTTAGGGTTAGCAAAATCTCGCTGTAACATTCGGTCCAGTTTTTTATCAAACGTAGGTGCGTATAAAGCACTGTCTCGCACTATCTTCATAAACTGTTCGGTTTCAATACCTTCTTTTTCTACTAAAGCTAAGCTTAATGCAAAACTAGAGGTTAATCCTGCAATCAACTGATTTATAGCAAGTTTAACGGTTGATCCTTGTCCGATACTGCCAATGTGATGAGGATATTTTCCAATTAGCTTTAATAATGGTAACGCGGTTTGATAATCTTCCTCACTGCCGCCTGCCATTAAGATTAATGTGCCTATTCGTGCTTCAGGCAAGCTTCCTAAAACAGGACATTCTAAATAACGACCTTGATTGCCAGTGATACGTTTTGCAATCTCACGAGATTCATCTGGTGCAATCGTGCCCATTTGAATAATAAGTTTATCTTTAAACGATCCTGGCTCAACGGTATCAAGTACGATATTAATTGCTTCGGCATCACTTAACATTAACAGACAGAAGTCACTCGCAATGATAGCTGCTTGCGCAGAAGTGACAATTGATGCACCTTGCTGTTTTAGTTGAGCGGTTTTGGCGGGACTACGGTTGAATAGTGTGAGCTGTTGATGTTGTGCAAGAAGGTGTTCAGATAATGCCTGCCCCATTAAGCCTGCCCCTAGGAGAGAGATCTTCATAAATAAAATTCCTTTAAATAATAGAAGCATAGTACAGGGTATAAGCGTCGTAATATTTTAATGCAGGGAATTCTCGGAGTATAGAATATCGGTTGTAGCTACTTTCTTGTCACCGATCAAGGCTTGTAATCAGCTTAATAAGTGATCAACCACCACAATATTGATATTAGCCACTCCACACTATTGCGTTTAAAAACTGAATTACTATAAAAATACTTTTATCCGTCAATACCTTATTTTTAGTTTGAGCTTAGCAATAATTCACAAGGCAGTATCTTTATTTTGTTTAAGTAGCTGTAGAGAATTTATCATTAAAGCCATAGCTTTATTGTTATCTTGTTTGGTTTCTTCTGGGTGTGGTGATTTGAATAGTAAAACTCTTCTGGAGAGATATTTAACACGTTAGCGTACTGTTGAATTTTGAAGTCTTGCATTTCTTGAATGCTAGCTAATTGCGCGAAAGAAGCTGGTACACGTCCTTGATCCTGAAATACTCTGTCCATTACAGAGTAAGAAGAAGATGCAATAATAATAACAACAATAAGCAATGAAAGTAAGGAGGACATAATTTTTCCTGTAAAGTAAGAATATTTATTGTGACGTAGCAAAATCCTTAATAAAAAACATTCAATTAACTGAATGATGTGGAGTTATGAGTTATTGGCATAATCATTGAAAATTAAGTCTTCAGTGTCTTTCCAATTTATGCTAATAATAATTACATCGGCAGCAAGTTAAAATAATTTAAAATTTTATACTTATGATTATTGACAAGGAGAGTGTAGCGAGAGTACTAACGGATTGGTTCAGAAAACCCCGAGTGATTTTATCTAGAGAAAATGATTAACTAAGCTGAACCTGAAAATGCAGATAATATTAATCAAGG
>CAYTAM010000282.1:0-2187 GCA_964435685.1 uncultured Methylophaga sp.
ACTAGTCATTTATGTCCACGGATGGACGGTATGCAAAAAATGCAGGAGCATATTTTTTGTGCCTTCACATTGCGCCTTGCTCTGACGTTCGTACTGAGCTCTGAAAACTGCATTTCCAAGTAGTTTGGGTATTGATGTAACTTGTTGCCAAAATATTGCCTGGGGCCTTCGCCTTCAATGTGATAATGATGGGTATAGTGCCTTGTTTAGTGCAACAATCGCCTTTGCCGTACGTGGACCAAAACCTAGCATTAATGCACCATCCATCCGAATAAGCGCTTTATTTTTTGCTGCTGGCGTGAGGCTGATTGCGGGGTGTACCCAGAGAGAAGCGTTATCTACTGCATGATTTTCATTACGGCGTAACATCATTAAAATAATATCTGGTGCCGCATTTATAATTGCCTCATCCGTTAAAATTCGATACTGCTCAAACTCACTAATGGCATTTTCACCACCTGCCATGCGAATAATGCCATCTGCTCTAGTGCCTGTTCCAGAAACATTAATACGACCACCGGGCATGGAAAGAATAAATAATACTTTGGGTTTCTTACTGTGGCTATTTGCTTGGCTCTCTGCAGTAGCAAGTTCATCGCTAATCCTATTAGCTAAAGCATTACCAATTTCAGGAACCGCCAGCGTATGGGAAATAGCTCTTATACGCTCAACAATACCCGCACTGCTATAGTCTCCAGGCACATCAACAAAGGCAATATTGGATTTACTCAAAAGTTCGATCGTTTCCAGCGGACCACTGCCAGGTTCGGTAAGGATAAGATCAGGATTGACTGATAGAATTCCTTCAGCAGAGAGACTACGCATATAGCCAACATTAGGTAGTTTTAGTGCTGCGGATGGATAAACAGAGGTAGTATCGCGGGCGATAAGCCGATGTTGCTGTCCGAGTTCATAGATTATTTCAGTCACTGCACCGCCAATAGCGACAATACGATTTGCATCGGGATAACTTTGTTGTGCAGTTACTGGCAGCGCATAGCATAGCAGCAATGTTGCCAGCGCTATAAACCTAGGTAGTAGCATCATCAGCCAGCTTGTCAGTAGTTATGGTGGTAAATGATGACAGCAACTCAGTCCACTTAGTGATATTGTCTTTACCATCCCTGCTATCAGCAAAGATTTGTAGAATAATCTGTCCTTCGCTATCAAAGGCTTCCAATGAAATAGCAGGCCCACGTTTGGTTGGCTTGGTTACAATATAGCTTTCAGCCAAATCGTCCCGGCGCAGGTGAAGGTTAAAACGCTTATCTATAACATTGATCCATGCTCTCGTCGGCTTTAATTTATCAATAAAACCGCCATGAATTTGAATACAGCCATGATTACCAACAAAAATCATCACTTTAATATCATCTTCAGAGATTTTTAGCAAAGCTTGCTCAGTCGCGCTATTAGCTACCAGTCTGACATAGGGCGCGCCCACAATTCGGTATGCGCCTAATCGATTCATTTTTAGCTTAGCCATCAAACCAAAAAATTGATGGGTGTCGGTCATCGCATCCCACCGAGCACGCAGTTTTTCAAGCTTATCCGGATCAGCCTTTGGTGGATCAGGGGCTTTGCTTGCAATCACTGTTAAGCTATCAGTCTGATCATGATGGCGTAACTCATCAATCATTGGTTGCCAATGATCCATATTGCTAGTATCGCGAAGATGGATTTTGTGTACTGCCATACCGGTTTCACTGAATATTTGAATACTACGACTAATGCCTTTATTCGTTTGTTTTTCAACGGCAAAGGCAGTTACCCAGAATTTCGGAAAAATACGCAGGTCAATTTCCTTATCGAGCACCATTGCAGCACGTGGGCCACTGCTATAATTATTATACTGCCCAACGCGCTCTAACACACAACTTTGATTGCGTGTTAGTGCCATCACTTCGCCAAGTTTGAGTGCGTGATCGATAACAAGATCTGGATCCGACTTTATTCGTGTAACCCCGTGACCAATATGAGCGGCAATCAGTTCAGCCTCACTAATGCCAAGGTTTTCTGCTAAATCACGTTGGTATATAGCTGGGTTTTCAAGCCGCGCAATCCGAATTTGTTCTGGGGAGGGAATTTTTTTTGACATTATCAGCCTTTTATATCGTTTGAAAATAATAGTGCTTGCTTAAGGAGGCTCTGATCAAGTCCAATTATTTTAGACTTGCTAAAAGCGCC
>CAYTAM010000283.1:0-2182 GCA_964435685.1 uncultured Methylophaga sp.
CTTACAGCGGGTAAAATTGTGGAACACTTAAAACGATGACACCAGATGAGTATTGTAAAAATAAGGCGGCCAAAAGCGGCTCTAGCTTTTATTATAGTTTTTTATTCTTACCTGACTTACAGCGCCAAGCTATCATTGCTTTGTACGCCTTTTGTCGCGAAGTTGATGATGTGGTAGACGAGATAACAGACAATGATATTGCCCGTAAAAAACTAGAATGGTGGCGGTCTGAAATTACGCAAACCTTTAAAGGTGAAGCGAGCCATCCAGTAGCAAAAGCGTTGCAAACGGCATTACAGAACTTTGATTTACACGAAGAATATTTTATGGAAATCATTGATGGAATGGAGATGGATCTGGATCAGTTTTCATATCCAGAATTTAAACATCTTGCTTTATATTGTCATCGTGCCGCTAGTGTTGTCGGATTATTATCTGTTGAGATCTTTGGTTATCAAGATCGAAACACACTTAAATATGCCGAAAACTTGGGAATGGCGTTACAACTGACCAATATCATTCGAGATGTGCGAGAAGATGCTGAACGTGGCCGTATTTATCTGCCACAAGAAGACTTACAGCAATTTAATATTAAAACAGCAGATATACTGGAGCTCAAATCAAGTGAAGAATTGATTTCTTGTCTCAAATTCCAAGCCGAGCGGGCGCGAAACTATTACCAACAAGCCTTTGATGCCTTACCTGATAGTGATCGTTATCATCAGCGCACAGGATTAATTATGGCGGCCATTTATGAGGCGACATTAAATGAGATTGAAAGTGATGGCTTTCAGGTGATGCAGCATCGCGTTTCATTAACCCCTCTCCGAAAACTATGGATTGCATGGCGAACTGCACGCAAACAAAAACAATTTAAGCCTGTGACGAGCCGCTAAATGGCGGTATTAATAATTGGTGGTGGTTGGAGCGGTCTTGCCGCTGCGGTCACCTGTGTTCAGCAAGGTCATCCTGCTCACTTGCTAGAGTCAGCCAAACAGCTTGGCGGTCGTGCACGTAATGTGTCATGGGGCGAACACACCATAGATAATGGTCAGCATCTAATGATTGGTGCTTATGACCGAATGCTGGCGATGATGTCATCAATCAATATCAATGTTGATAATGCTTTTCAGCGGCAAGCGATGGATATTACAGTCTATGATACCGAATACCCACCATTACATCTGTCAAGTAAATCGTTGTTACCTTGGCCGTTATCATTAGCATGGAATCTTGCGGTTAGTGCCGGTTTATCAGGGGTCAAATCTGTTGCCCAGTTACAAGCTAATATTCCAAAAGTATTATCAAAAGATGATATCTCGGTGGCTAAATGGTTGCTGCTGACTAAGCAGCCCGAACGGTTGATTAAGCAATTATGGGAGCCGTTGTGCCTCGCCACCTTAAATACACCAATAGCAGAAGCCTCGGCACACCTGCTGGCAATAGTATTACGAGATAGTTTAGGAAACGGTAAAAAAGCAGCGGATATATTGATCCCTCGTCAGCCACTAGGTGATCTGTTTCCGCAAGCAGCAGCCACATATATTCAGCAGAATAGCGGTAAAATAAATCTTAAAACCCGAGCTAAAAGTCTGATTATTGAAGATAAAAAGGTAATAGGCATTATTACCGGTGATGGTGTCCAAGTTAAAGCGGAGACAGTAATTATTGCGACCAATCTGGCGCAAAGCCATCAACTGGTATCGCCTTATATTAATTTTCCTTTGCTAGCAGAATATCCGATTTGTACCGTGTATTTGCAATATACTGCTGATACTCGCTTAACGGCACCAATGTTAGGGATGTCAACAACAATAAGTCAGTGGATCTTTGATCGTAGTGAACAAATACCGGGGTTAATGGCAGTGGTGATCAGCGCACCAGGTAAGCATGAAAAAATGACCAGAAAAGAATTGATTGCTTTAGTCTGTAAAGAGGTGCATAGCTTATTTCCAACAATACCAGCACAGGCTCAGCAGGGATTGGTGATCCGTGAACGGCGAGCCACTTTTGCATGTAAGGTTGGCATCGAACAGCAACGACCACACAGTAAAACTGAGATTGCAGGCTTATGGTTGGCGGGAGACTATGTTGCTAATCAGTACCCTGCAACACTGGAAGGTGCCATCCGTAATGGTGAAAATTGTGCAAAACAAATGCTAGGAGCTTGTCCGAGAATAGA
>CAYTAM010000284.1:0-2178 GCA_964435685.1 uncultured Methylophaga sp.
CATACCGGAGTGACGGAGGAGTGAAAATTTACAGATTGAATGATAACGGGTATATACTTTCGCCACCACACAATTAAGGTAAAATAAATATTTCTATGAGCACACATTTAACAGAGCAGACTTTTTCATCACTGCCTTTACATGAAAGCCTGCAACAAGGCTTGCAGAGCGCGGGGTTTGAGTTTTGCACACCTATCCAGGCTCAATCATTACCTTTATTATTGGCAGGCAAGGATGTAGCGGGGCAAGCACAAACAGGAACGGGAAAAACTATTGCCTTTTTATTGGCAACATTTCAGCGATTGCTGACCACGGAGCCACCTAAAAACTGGAATGGTAAACAACCTCGTGCGTTTATATTAGCCCCCACTCGAGAGTTAGCTAATCAAATTGCCAAAGATGCGCACTTGTTAAATAAGGATGCAAAGCTGCGCATTGTGGTGGCCTATGGTGGTAAAGATTATGATAAACAAAAAACAGCGATTACTAACGGTGTTGATATTTTAATTGGTACACCGGGACGTTTGCTCGACTATCATAAACAACATGTATTTAACCTGAAATCTGTTCAAGCTGTGGTGTTGGATGAAGCGGATCGTATGTTTGATTTGGGCTTTATTAAGGATGTACGCTATTTCTTGCGTCGTGTACCCGCCCCCACGGAGCGTTTAGGCATGTTGTTCTCAGCCACATTGAGTTTTAAAGTTGCTGAACTTGCCTACGAGCATATGAACAACCCTGAAAAGGTTGAAGTGGCAGCTGGCAAAGTAGCCGGTGATAATATTGAAGAAAGTATTTATTACCCTGCTAATGAAGAAAAAATTCCTCTATTATTGGCATTGATTAAACGGATCCAGCCACAACGGAGTATCGTATTTGTAAACACTAAACGTGTGGCGGATAGGGTGTGGGGATTCTTAGAGGGTAATGGTCACAAAGCTGCCTTATTATCAGGCGATGTGCCCCAGAAAAAACGTGAAAGTTTGTTAAAACGTTTTCAAGATGGCGAGTTTCCCTTTTTAGTGGCAACCGATGTGGCAGCTCGTGGTTTACATATTCCGGCTGTAAGCCATGTGTTTAATTATGACTTGCCACAAGATGCTGAAGATTATGTGCACCGAATAGGGCGCACAGCAAGAGCCGGTGCCAGTGGTGTTGCAATCACCTTTGCTTGTGAAGACTATGCATTCACCTTGCCAGATATTGAAGCTTATATTAAGCATAAGCTACCTATTGTAGCAACATCGGATGAGGTTTTAGAGCAAGCGCGACCTGCACAAAGAGTTGAAAAAAGACCGGCGCTACAGCGCAAAAAACAAGGTGAAGGTGCAAGGCGGCAACATTCATCACGATCACGATATAAAAAATAATACTGTGAGGATGATGGGTGAATAGGTATAAGTTTCTTATTTTTATAGTGTGTTTAAGCCTCACTGCATGTACAAGCTTACAATCAAGGCAAAAAGTTACAGCTACCGCCCCGAATGAGGCAGGTATTTCACGATTAGCAAAAAGTGATATTAATGAAGTTGTAGAATTGCATCAACGTGCAGTGATACAAGATCTCAAAGAGCTAATGATTAAGCTTTATAAGCGGAATCCCCGAGGACGGCATGATAAAGATAAACGAGATATTGAAGAAAGTGTAGCGCTGTTTTTTTCACACCCGCATGATTACTATTTTTCACAATGGCGACATGTGGATGCGACAGATATTATTCGTATTGCTTTAGATGAAACATACCAGGGTAGTGATCGCGTACTTCCCTTTATTTTTGGCATGCGAAAAATGCTGATGGCATCCTATGATAACCATACCGAGTTTTTCTACCTCACTAGTATTGACGAACAAAAACTCTATAACAGTGCCAGAAACATCGAAATTGCGGCATGGATGCTGGCAGAAAAGCAGAATATTAATGGTGAACTATTGTTGTTGAGTGACAGTTTGACAGATGAATATCGTAATTTAAGTTACCAGCGCCTTTTTGGGAAAATGATTGCAACACAAGATAATCTGGCTGAAATAATTGCCCATAAAGAAGGACGTTTAATAAAAACAGTAGTGGTGAAGGCTGCTTCAATGATATTTTTACCCATTTAAGGTTTTTTAACAATGGGTATATATTTTAGCGTAAGTTTAGATTTGGATTAGACAAGCTAAATAGGAATTGCCCT
>CAYTAM010000285.1:0-2170 GCA_964435685.1 uncultured Methylophaga sp.
TTTGCGGCGATGATTGAACCTGAAAATCATGATATAAAACAGCGGATCCGCGATACGGCAGATATGCGGAACCAAGGTAAACCCAGTATTCCATCTACATTAGAACTAGAGCTAGCGACTAATCCATTTCTGCGTTGTGAGCAGGCTGATGTTATCCGCTCGGTACAGCGGTTTGCAGAAGTAGATTTAGTATCACCGCAGGAAGTATTTACTGTCCTTAGGAAATGGAAGGATCAGTTTTAATTAAGCTTATTTTATCCTCTATTTTCGATGCTGTTAATGATGTCATGGATAAGTGCCGGTCCTTTGTATATAAAGCCACTATAAACTTGGACTAGATCGGCACCCGCCTCTAGTTTTTTCATAGCATCATCACCAGATAAAATGCCGCCGGCTGCAATGATCGGTGTTTTTTCAGGCAATGCTTGTCTAAATTGTTGCACTACTTTTGTTGACTGTTCAAACACAGGCTGACCACTTAGGCCACCGGCTTCATCCGCATGATTTAGTCCTTCAACACCAGCGCGCGACATGGTGGTGTTGGTGGCAATAATGCCATCAATTTCGAATTGGCTAAAGGCTTCTGCTAATTGTTGCACCTCATCTTCAGATAGATCGGGTGCCACTTTTACGGCCATAGGCACGAAGCGATTATATTGCTGATGAAGCTTGGCTTGTTGTTCTTTTAAAGAAGCTAATAGTTCATTTAATGACTCACCAAACTGGAGTGTCCTTAGCCCCGGTGTGTTAGGTGACGAAATATTGATAGTGACATAATCAGCATGGGCGTAAACTTTGTTTAAACCGATTATATAATCGTCGGTCGCTTTTTCAACGGGCGTATCAAAATTTTTGCCGATATTGATGCCGATAATTACATCTGTTTTTGCTTGTTTTACCTGCTCAATCAGGTGGTCAACACCTAAATTGTTAAAGCCCATGCGATTGATGATAGCTTGTGCCTCTGGCAGTCTAAATAATCGTGGTTTAGGGTTGCCATCTTGTGGGCGTGGTGTCACCGTACCTATTTCAACAAAGCCGAAACCCACTGCGGCGAGAGCTTCGATATAGTCACCATTTTTATCTAGCCCGGCGGCTAAACCAACAGCATTAGGAAAAGTGAGCCCCATAACTGTGACAGGTGTTGCTGTTGGCTTTGGGTATAAAAGCGATGATAAACCTGACATTTTAAGTGCATTCAACCCTTTTAGCCCCAAATGGTGCGCTTTTTCTGCATCAAGTTGAAATAACAGGGCGCGCATTAAGCTATAAAGCATTTTAGAATCCTAAATTTATTTGGTAAGCGCTAAACTTACGAATATTTAATACACCTGTATCTAAGATCAAATACTGACCTTTTATGCCTTGCAATGTGCCGGTTATTTCAGGTGTTTTATCAAAGTTTAATGATGTTACCTTGTCAGGATATTGCTGCACCGGATAATTAATTTCAACAATTGCTTCATTAGGTAAAGGGGTGATGGCATCGCCACCAAAGCGTTGTTGTAACGCTACTATTTCATCAATACATTCAGTCATTAACTGGTCACGTTTTGCAGCTAAATCAATGGGCGCATCATGTTGCCCTTTTAGCATTTTCCGCCAATCGGTACGATCAGACACATGGTTTTTAAACATCACCTCAACCAGACCAGATTGATAACGTGTTTTCACTCTAAAAATAGGTAATGCCTGTGTTGCCCCTTGATCTATCCAACGAGTAGGCACTTGAGTGTGCCGCGTGATCCCCACTTTAACTGCTGCACTATTTGCCAAATAAACGATATGATCCTGCATGCAAAACTGTTCACCCCACTCTGGTTCACGACAAGTACCTGCAGCATAGTGACAGGTTTCAGGTTTCATAATACAGAGATCGCATTGTGCTAATTTCTGAGCACAGGGAAAGCAAAATCCGCCACTGTAGCTTTTTTTTATTAAACGACCACACTCTTGGCAATTGATATTGCCTAAAAAAGACAGTTGTATTTTTTGGCCAATAAGTGGGTTCATATCAAGCCGCTGCTCATCTAAAGCCATTTGATAGGTGACCTCTGATTTCTTTGGTGATAAAGTGGCAACCATTTTAGATAATTGCCCTTGCTTTTCATTCACTGTATTTCCCCAGTTTGACCTAAATCAGGTACTTTTATTCTATGTTGTGGCTATA
>CAYTAM010000286.1:0-2158 GCA_964435685.1 uncultured Methylophaga sp.
TAAACTATTGTTTTTGCCGGTTTTCAACCACAGAGCTGCTCTAGTTTTTGTTTGTTTTGTAATGAAATCGATTTGCCCGCCATTAGGATCAAGCCGTTATCCTGGAGCCGTGAAAAAAGCCGGCTAATTGTTTCCACCGCCAAGCCAAGGTGATTAGCAATATCGCTACGCGACATGCTGAGCTGAAAATCGGTAGCAGAAAACCCACGCTCCTGAAAACGTTTAGATAATGATAATAAAAAGGTTGCTAGTTTTTCATCGGCTGTTTTTTTACCTAGCAACAACATTAAACTTTTATCACTAGCCAGCTCCTTGCTCAAGCGCATTAACATTTGTATTTGTAATTGTGGCATGTCTTTACCAATCTCTTCCATATTATCAAAAGGCAGTTCGCAAACGCTGCTACTTTCTAATGCTTTTGCATTTGATTGATAGTTTTGTTGGTGGATCGCATCAAGCCCAATAAATTCACCCGGAAAATAGAAACCTGTTACTTGATCGCGACCATTCGATGTTGAAATGGTAGTTTTAAACGAGCCAGAGCGTACCACAAATAACGATTTAAAGGGTTGGTGGCTAGAAAACAAGGCATGACCACGCTTATAGTTTTGACTACGCTCAATAATACTGTCTAGCCGCACAAGATCATTATTATCCAACCCCAAAGGCAGGCACAAACTATAAAGAGAACAAGCGTGACAAGCTACATTATAGTTATGCTCTATTTTTGCAAGATCGTTAAATAATGGTGTAACATTAGTCATGTCTACTATCATACCCCTTCAAACCTGTCTCCGCATCAGTTATTATGCACCTTTACTCTGATCATATTTGGAAACGTTATGGCATCTCGTACTGCTTCGGTCTCGCGTAACACACTTGAAACCCAAATTGAGGTAACAATAAACCTGGATGGTAGCGGTCAATTTAAGGCTGAAACCGGCGTGCC
Source organism: uncultured Methylophaga sp. (assembly GCA_964435685.1). Lineage (GTDB taxonomy): Bacteria > Pseudomonadota > Gammaproteobacteria > Nitrosococcales > Methylophagaceae. The sequence goes on from CAYTAM010000286.1 coordinate 950, forward strand.
TTTTCTTGATCATATGATGGAGCAAATTGCCCGCCACGGCTTGTTTGATCTTGATATAAAAGCAAAAGGTGACTTGCATATTGATGCCCATCATACCGTTGAAGATACCGGCATCACCATTGGGCAAGCACTCAAAAAAGCACTGGGCGATAAAAAAGGTATTATCCGCTATGGTCACGCGTATATCCCGCTAGATGAGGCATTGTCACGCGTGGTGCTAGATTTATCCGGTCGCCCAGGCATTGAATTTGATGTCCATTTCAGCCGCGATAAAATCGGTGAGTTTGATGTCGAATTATTTTATGAATTTTTCCAAGGTTTGGTTAATCATGCTGGCATGACGCTTCACATTGACTCGATAAAAGGGCGCAATGCACATCATATTGCTGAAACAATATTTAAAGCATTTGGTCGTGCATTACGCATGGCAGTCACACTTGATCCTCGCGCGCTAGAACAATTACCCTCAACTAAAGGTTCGCTTTAATTAGCTTAGACTTCTTTAAATTATGAGTATTGCAGTTATTGATTATGGCATGGGCAATTTACGCTCGGTTTCAAAGGCGTTAGAGTCCGTTTCAAATGGTATTTTCGTAGAGGTTACCGCCGATCCTGAGCGTATTTTAAACGCCAGTCATATTGTTTTTCCGGGTCAAGGTGCAATCCGCGCCTGTCTTGCTGAAGTGCAACGCCTTGGCTTAACCGATGTTATTCACCAAGTTGCAACTGAAAAACCTTTTTTAGGGATCTGTATTGGCATGCAATTATTAATGACACACAGTGATGAAAATGGCGGAGTAGAGGGTTTAAACTTGTTTGCGGGTAATGTTCACCACTTTGATCTTGCTCCCTTGCAACATTTAAAAGTGCCTCATATGGGCTGGAATCAAGTGCAGCAGACAGTTTCTCACCCTTTGTGGCAAAACATAGAACAAGACAGTCGCTTTTATTTTGTGCATAGCTATTACGTTGATCCTGATGATGATTCAGTAACCGCCGCCACCACTGAATATCCAGCCAAATTTACCTCGGCACTGCATAAAGATAATATCTTTGCCGTGCAGTTTCACCCTGAAAAAAGCCACCATGCCGGCTTACAATTATTAAAAAACTTTGTAAACTGGGACGGTAAATAGTGAACAATAAATTTGCAGAGTTTATACGTCATCCCCGAGATCTTTTATCGGGGATCTATGGCGGTAACACTAG
>CAYTAM010000287.1:0-2156 GCA_964435685.1 uncultured Methylophaga sp.
GAAACTAGACCGTGGTTACAGGGCGCACGGCTAACGGCGTGGGAATTACAACACGATAATATCCCCATAACATTGCAAGCTGACAGTGCAGCTGCGGCATTAATGGCAACGGGTAAAGTGGACTGGATCATTGTGGGTGCGGATCGTATTACTGCTAATGGCGATGTCGCTAATAAAATAGGCACATACATGTTGGCGATCTTAGCCAAATATCATCATCTAAAAATGATGGTTGTTGCACCTACATCAACGATAGATTGGCGATTACAAAATGGCAATGAAATTCCAATTGAGCAACGCTCGGGGCAAGAAGTCACCATGATGAGGGATCATCAGATTGCACCACAAGGCGTGCCGGCACTCAACCCTGCATTTGATATCACCCCTGCCAGTTTAATTGATGCCATTGTGACCGAAGTAGGTGTAGTATTATTGCCATCACTAGAAAATATGAGGAAACTAAAATGAGCAAAACAGCATTAGTAACGGGTAGTAACCGTGGTATTGGCTTAGAATTATGCACCCAATTAAAGCAACGTGGTTTTAATGTGACTGCCACCTGTCGTCAGAGCTCGTCAGCATTAAATAATTTGAGTGTTGAGGTGATTGAAAATATTGAAGTGAGCGATCCCAAAAGCCTTGCTAACTTGGTGGCTATATTGGCAGATCGGCGTATTGATTGGCTAATCAATAATGCGGGTATTGCCGATGGCATCGCCATGGAACAATTGAATGAAGATACCATTGCCAGCTGTAAACGTATGTTTGAGGTAAATAGCTTAGGTCCATTGCTAACCACGCAAGCTTTAGTAGGCAATCTAGGCGAGGGCAGTAAGGTCGGTATTATTACCAGCCGGATGGGTTCGATTGATGATAATGATTCAGGAGGAAGTTACGGTTATCGTATGTCCAAAGCAGCAGTGAATGCGGCTGGCAAATCCTTATCTATTGATTTAAAACCAAAAGGCATTGCGGTTGCTATTCTGCACCCGGGTTGGGTACGCACAGACATGACAGGGCATAGTGGTTTGATTGATACCGATGAATCAGCCAGAGGATTATTAGAAAGAATGGATGAGCTCACGCTAGAAACCAGTGGTTCGTTCTGGCATACCAATGGTGAGCTATTACCTTGGTAAGCAGACATAAAAGCCCTCCCTTGCTGGGGAGGGTTGGCAGGGGGAGAATCAACATGGCTTTAAGTTGCAATGAATGACTCCAATTCAATTGCCCTCACCGAATCCTCTGCCTCTGTAGATGGCTTTTGTTATCCCTGTTTGTCTGCGACACAACAACAAAATTTTCCCAAGTTAATTCAGGCAACGCCCTTGCCCAAAATGTTTGACGATAGCACTTATCAACTATGGCACTGTGATACAGTTGAGGGTGAGTTTATGCTGAAAGTATGTGATGGTAACGCAGTTGCCAACTCTACTTTTTGGCAAGGCATGTCATTATTGTTTGATGTGCAATTACCGGCACAATTAGCTGAGTTTAAAGGTGTTTATGATCTAATAAGTCAACACAGCCCACTCATGATCCCTGATCATATTGCTTCAGACTCTGAGAATAAAAACAAACAACAACGCGCATTTATTTTAACGAAAATGATGCCCGGTAGCATGGTTGAAGCTAATGATGTAGATAATGCCATGGTGAAGGTATTAGCAAAACATATCAGCCAACTGCATGTACAAAAGCAAACAATATGGGGCAGGGCAGCCCAGCCAGAACTAGCGCTTGATGATTGGCCTATTCGCTTACAGCACACCTTAACAACACTGGCAGCACCACAAGATATCCCAGAAAATTTATTAGCAGAAGCACTCAGCCAAGCCAAAACAATTAAAGCAGACTTTGCCGTTCCAATAATGCTAGATCTTCGTTGGGATCAATTTCTGCAACAAAATGGCAAGCTAAGCACACTGGTTGATTTAGATGCCATTGTCTATGCACCAAGAGAATTAGAATTAGTATTGTTGGAATATATACTCACAGCCGAACAAGCAATAATTTTTAAGTCAGAATATCAACATGCCATAGACTTATCCCAAGTCAGAGCATCATATCGTTTATTGCTTTTTATGATGAATATACTGGGTGAAAAAGCAATTAATCTTTGGATGAACAGACAATATTTGTTTTAGTATAGCGCC
>CAYTAM010000288.1:0-2152 GCA_964435685.1 uncultured Methylophaga sp.
AAAAACCTCGTCATCCCGGTATGCTTTTAGCCGGGATCTCCGCACAAACAAGACTCCGGCTAAAAGCATACCGGAGTGACGGAGGAGCGAAAACCCACAGATTGAATGATTACGGGTATATACCCAAAAATAAACATTTCATCTTTTCTACTTTTCCGTAACCACTAATAATCAGATAAACTCTACATCATGAAAAACAACCAAGACTGGAGAGCCATACACCGCTTGTTGCCCTATATATGGCAATTTAAAGGCCGCGTAATGGTCGCTTTAGGACTGCTTACACTGGCAAAAGTAGCTAATGTAGGCATTCCGTTTGCGCTAAAAGGTGCCGTAGATGCGCTCGATCCACAGCAACAAGCTATTATTTATCTGCCTATTGCCATGCTACTTGCCTACGGTTTATTGCGCTTCGCTAGCAGTCTATTTAGTGAATTGCGTGATGCCTTGTTTGCTAAAGTTATCTTCCGCTCAGTCCGTCGCATAACCGGTAAGATATTTGAACACTTACACAATTTATCACTACGCTTCCACCTGCAACGCCAAACAGGTGGTATTTCTCGTGATATTGAACGCGGTAGCCGTGGTATCAGTTTTCTGCTCAATTTTATGATATTTAATATCATCCCAACACTGGTAGAAATTGCTTTGGTGGCTGTTATTCTACTCGCTAATTATGACAGTATTTTTGCAATAATCACTACTGGCACTATCCTCCTTTATATTATCTATACGCTAGTGGTCACTGAATGGCGGATGCGCTTTCGCCGCAAAATGAATGAGATGGACTCTAAAGCCAATAGTCAGGCGATTGACAGTCTGTTAAATTATGAAACCGTTAAATATTTCAATAATGAACACTATGAATTACAGCGTTATGACAAAACACTTTCCTTGTGGGAAAGAGCTGCAATTAAAAATCAAACATCGCTGTCACTTCTTAATATAGGGCAAGGTATTATTATAGCTGTTGGTTTAACTAGTTTAATGTTATTTGCTGGGCAAGGTGTTGTTGATCAAGAGCTGACCATCGGTGATTTTGTTTTAATCAATGCTTTCTTATTACAACTCTATATCCCGTTAGGGTTTCTGGGTTTTGTTTACCGTGAAATTCGTCACTCCTTAACCGATATGGAACGCATGTTCCAACTGCTTGATGAAGAACAAGAGATCGTAGATAAGCATGATGCACGCCCGTTAAAAAATCCCCAAGGTATTATTAAGTTCAGCCATGTCAACTTTCACTATGATCCTGCTCGACCGATTCTGCACGACATTAATTTCACCTTAGCTGCGGGGCAAAAACTTGCCATCGTCGGTGCCAGCGGATCCGGCAAATCAACACTGGTTCGGTTATTATACCGCTTCTATGATATCCAATCCGGCACTATCAGCCTTGATGGTATCAATATCCAAGATCTTCAGCAGCACGCACTGCGCCAATGCATCGGTGTGGTACCGCAAGATACCGTTTTATTTAATGAGTCAATTTATCACAATATACTCTACGGTAATCCGGGGCTTACTAAAGAAGCGGTCATTACCGCAGCCAAGCAGGCGCATATACATCAGTTTATTGAGGAGCTACCTAACGGCTATGACACCCTTGTCGGTGAACGTGGTTTGAAATTATCGGGAGGCGAAAAACAACGTGTGGCGATTGCCCGCACATTACTAAAAAACCCCGAAATTCTTATTTTTGATGAAGCTACATCTGCATTAGATAGCCGCTCAGAAAAAGCCATTAACCATGCACTACAAACGATCAGCGAAAATAAAACAACACTGGTCATTGCACACCGCTTATCAACGATTATAAATGCTGATATGATTTTAGTTTTAGAACACGGTACAATTATTGAACAAGGTACTCACCGCCAATTACTGACTCGTCAAGGTCACTATGCCGCAATGTGGGCCTTACAGCAAACAAAGGGTTATACGCATAATGAGTAAATTTATATTGCTAATAATTTCATTATTTTCCACAGTCACATTTGCAGACTGGAAGGTTGAAACCTTTACCCATGCCGCCACTCAGTCGCAAGCACAGTCTGCAACAGTCAGAAATGAAGCAGGTTTTGAGCTTGCAATATTCCAAACGGAGGAGGGTTACGTTTGGTTAGATTTTAGCTTATCTGATTATATACCC
>CAYTAM010000289.1:0-2116 GCA_964435685.1 uncultured Methylophaga sp.
AATGGAGAGCGAGAACCCACAGGAAACCATGTCTTTGATCAGGTCTGTACAAAATACAATATTGAGCATCGTCTAACAAAGCCTGCACACCCTCAAACTAATGGCATGGTAGAGCGTTTTAATGGGCGAATTAGTGGAATAGTGAAGCAGACTGTTTTTAACTCGGCTAAAGAGCTTGTAGAAACAATGACAAATTATCTAAAGATTTATAATTATCATATTCCACAACGCAATATTGGTCATTTAACGCCTATACAAAAATTGAAAGAATGGTATAAAAAGAAGCCAAAATTATTCAAAAAGAGGGTTTATGATCTATCGGGACTTGACAGCTAGCCATTACCTTCACATTGCGCCTTGCTCTGGCTTCCTATTTTTGCCCTGAATCTTCACAGATTGAATGATCATGGGTATATCAATAAATTTTGGATCCAAACCCCGTCAGAACGGTGAATAATTCTAAGCCGATTTAAACCGCGTAAACCGTACAATAAATATTGCCACAAAAGGCAACACTAAGCCAATACTAATCGAAATAATAATTAAGATCCCCAGTTCGCTGTAGTCTGCGGCAGTTTGAACCACGCCTGTTGCTTGATCTTTCACTTCTCGGGTGATGGTGTACATTTGATTAAGGTATTTTGTGCCTAATTGTGATGCAGATAGGGCAAGGTTAGTAAACGATGCCATCACTGCAAAGAAGGTGGCTTTTAGGTTGGCGGGTGCGGAGTTTGCTATCCATGCCAGCATTGGGATCATCGCTATTTGTCCTAGTGGTGACTCCACTGCGGTGTCTACTAAAGCGATAAATCGTGCATCAACAACACCGCCGGTCACTGCCGCTGTCCATTCATGGAAACCATAGAACATGCTGAGAGTAGGCAGTGCTAAAAAGCTAGTGACGATGGTGAGCATGCCGATAATATAGGCGATGGAATGACCCGCCATAAAGCGGCGGAAGATAAACATGCCCGTTAATGTCAGTGTGCTACCGATAAGGGATAGTACCGAGAAAAATTGTTGGTCAAATTCAAGCTGATCAATCATCCACCACGATATGCCCGGCCCTGGTGACGGTATGGCGCGGAATACAAAAATAATAATGGCGGTGCCGACTAGGGTGGCGCGTGCTTCGGGGGTGAGTTCAAGGGTAAGTTTATAAATTAGAAAGCTGATAATAGTGAACGAGCCGAGGAATATGACTTCTTGGTTATATTTAAAATCACTTAGTCCCATACTGAGAGTGAAAACTACAAATATCAAACTACCACCTAAAATCCACCAGTTTGGATGGGTTTTTTCTATCGCATCATGGCGCAGGGCATGAATTTCAGTCATATTCATGCCTTTGGCAATAAATTGTTTGGTTTCTTTATGTTGAATAAAAGCGGCTAATGCTACCCCTAATACCGAAACAATAGGGATGATCAACGACATTTGATAAATGCCACGATAGGCGGCTATTTTGTCTAGTTCAGCTAGATTAACGGCATCTCTAAACACATAAAGATTCACCAATGCCACTAAGATAGTGCCGCCAATAATGGCAACACGCCCTAAAGTTTGCATGGTGATGTGCATCAGTCTTAATTTATCTTTGGGGATTGTGTTGCCTTCATCATCGACATGTGGCACCGCATCAACGGTCATGCCATCGGCCACCACATCTTGAATTACATAACCGACGGGAGCTAGTAACACACTCCACACAAACCACTGCTCAGCAGACATGATGGCTGTCATCGCTTCACGATCAGTTAGCAAACCCACCATGATTAACAAGCTCAATGCGATGAGTGATGCCCCTAAAAACACTAGCCAGCCCTTATAGCGCCAAATTAGATCAACAATATGGCCGATAGGCATTTTCAGCGCCCAGGGGATCATCGCCCAAAAACCTAATGCGACTAAAAATTCGGCAGATAAACCAAGATATTCTTTAACAAAAAAAGTGCCGACAATGGCAGATAAACCTGAGATCCCCGCCGCCATATAAACCATTAGCGGTGGCAGGTAGGATAGGCGCATCTCCTCGCCTAATGACAGAATATTGTCTTTAAACCAGCGTTGGAGTGCGTGCAGTAAGTTTTGCATAGAGTGTTAAGTCTTGTCTTAG
>CAYTAM010000290.1:0-2112 GCA_964435685.1 uncultured Methylophaga sp.
CGTTGAACGCAATGGACTGCTGAGTATTAACTGGGCGGATGCACAGGGCGAATACGGCGATGAAATACTCCATCCCCAAATCGGCCAACCCGTCGATGCGCGTGATACCGGCGGTGGAGCGCAACTGTACCAGATGCATTGGCGTTTGCACTACATGCCAAATAAGCTGGCTTATTGGCTTGTCAGCTTAGCTACGATGTTTATGTTGGTGGCATTGATCAGCGGCATAATCATCCATAAAAAAATATTCAAGGATTTTTTCACCTTCCGCGCTGGTAAAAAACAACGCTCCTGGCTGGATATGCACAATCTGCTCAGTGTGCTGCCACTGCCCTTTCATTTAATGATTACCTACAGCGGTCTGATTTTTTTAATGTTCACCACCCTGCCTGTCCTTATTGGTGCCTCTTATGGTACCGGGGAAGATGCTCAGCAACGCTTTCTTGATGAACTATTCTCTTCTCACGCCGCACTAGCGCCTGCTGGCACAAGCGCTCCGCTCACATCTTTATCCGCGCTATTAAGCGAGGCCGAAGCACGATGGGGTCACGGAAAAGTGGATAGAATCACCATTGATAACCCGGGAGATATTCATGCACAGATTATCTTGCGAGAGATCTCCTTCAGGCTAAGCGGTGGCGAAACGCTTGTTTACGACGGAGTTAGTGGCGTGCTGCTGCGGCCACCGAATACCACCACCAGTGCTTCCAGGCAGTTTTATGACGTGATGGTCAATCTGCACGAAGGACTGTTTGCCGGTATTGTTCTACGCTGGTTGTATTTTCTCTCAGGGCTTATGGGTGCCGCTATGATCGCTACCGGGATGATACTGTGGACGGTCAAACGCCGTAACAAAGCTCAAAGAGATGGACAATCCGGCAAAGGCTTGATTCTGGTTGAATGCCTGAATGTCGGCATTATTGTGGGTTTACCTATCGCAATAGCAGCCTATTTTTGGGCGAACCGCCTATTCCCAACAGGGTTTGCACAACGAGCAGAGTGGGAAATGCACACTTTATTTATCACTTGGGCAGCAATGCTAGTCTATCCCGTGTTGATAGCCAAGAAACGCTCACTTTATCAGGTATGGATTGATCAGTTATTGCTAGCGGCAGTGGCATTTTCTTGTTTACCCTTACTCAACTTTTTGACTACCAACAAACACTTGGGTACAAGCTTAGTCCAACAAGACTGGGTCATGGCTGGTTTTGATCTTAGTATGTTAGGTTTTGGTTTATGTTTTTATTTTGCAGCCCAAAAAGTGCGTAATAAGCACATCCTCATCTCAGTAGAAAAGAGCCCCAACAGTTCTAAGCAAGCCAGCCTAAAAAAAAGACATGATCCTTTATACCCGTAATCATCCAAATATGCAGATTTATAGCACTCATACTGAATGCGCTATCTGCGTTATAATCATGAGCAATAGGGCGGCTATTGCATCATGATTATGCCTTGCTAGCCCATCCATTATAAGCACTATAAATCTCCAATTTAAATGATCACGGGTATAGGTATACATTGATGATAATCATTAGTTTTAGCATTATTTTTATGGGTTTTCTTTTAATAAGCTTATCGATGAAACAGCACTATCTACAAACTTTTAGCCAATACACAATGCTATCAAAAAAGCAGAGCATGATATTACGTTTTATTGGCTATGCCTTTCTTAGCCTTGCCGGCTGGCTTTGTATTCACGATTTAGGGCTTAGCTTAGGTTTAGTTTATTGGACAGGCTTACTCACCGTTGCTTCAATGATCCAAGCTTTATTATTGGCATACCGCAGACAATGGATAATGCCATCAGGGATTATCGCTATCTTAATAGCAATCACCATCGGAGCATTTAGTTTATGAAAAAAATAGTTTAGCAGCACTGTAAAATCTAATAACATGCTCAGCCTTGCTGTTAGTTTGCAGATGATTAACATGGGTGCAAGCAACAAAACTTGGATCCAAACCCTGTCAGCATGATGAATAATTAAGCCGATCTAAAGCGTGTAAAGCGCACAATAAATATTGCCACAAAAGGTAATATTAAACCAATCGAAATCGAAATAATAATTAATGTACCCAGATCACTATAGTCTGCGGGTGTTTGGAGTTATGGGG
>CAYTAM010000291.1:0-2086 GCA_964435685.1 uncultured Methylophaga sp.
GGGTATATACCTTGATCTGAATAATTATTGAATCCCTGAATGTCGGGTAATTATCCGAGCAGTGGCCTATTTACTCTGTAACCGCTTACTTGTTATTAAGTTTGTTGATGCCCCGATTTTAGGAATAACCATCAAATGAGAATCATTTGCATTTAAGTTTAAGTATGTTTATAATCAAATTTCAATCATGAAAGGAGGTAACGATTATGAATATAAATAACTTTTCACAAAACCAATCTATCCATTTAGCATTTGATCCTAATACGCTTGAGTCTCTTATTAGAGAAGGCAAGTTACACGTATCTGATTTTAGTTGCCTAGATAAAACCTCTCAAAAAGGGGTTTGGGCAATGCTACGTTCAGTCGCTGTTAGCACGCTTCGCCTATCATGACTATTCAGTCTATAAGATCAAAGCGAGATAATGCTATTTTATTGAGTGCTAATCAGCAGCTTGAACAGTTGTATATTCAGCAAAACAACCCTTGCCTGGCACTTTATATTTCCCGAAATTACCATTTATTGGAAGAGCAAGACTCCAATACGGTTCAGCAGAAGAAATGGCAACAAAAAGCAAAAATATGGTGGGAGTTGTATTGGCAAGCGAATTCAAATAAAAAGCTTGATCTATTTTATGATAAAAGCGGTCCTTTACTCTATTAAAATTGAGCAACGCAAGCTCATCAATCTAGCTTGACTGGGTAAGCTACGGGAGTGATGAATAAACCTGCATCTGGGTATAGGATTCAGATAAATCCCCCCCCCATATTCTAGCTGTGCTCTCATCGGAGGGTAGCATTGTTTACGGCATTTCTTCAGAGCTTCTTAAAGCACTTTAATCATGCCAAAGTTTGAAGGCTAAACTATTACTTGCAAATACAAATGATATTGATTATTATTTATATAATTAGGGAAGTGTGAACTAGGTCATAAAATAGCCAGCAGTAATCGGCAACTGTGCAGGATTTTATATTGCTCTGGTTTTTAACAAGGATAAAACAAACACTTTAAACTTTAAGGAATTAACTCCTTAAAATAAAAAGAATTGATTGTTCCTACCAAAAAGGAAATTATTCCTTATAAGGTAAGGTCTTAATACTGTGCCTTATTGTATTACGGCACAACCTACTCAACGTAAATGCTGAATACCTGATCGAAATATTAATATAAATGCGATCAATTCTCGTTTAGATTCTCATAAAGGGAGAGCAATGTCAACTTTTTGTGAATGCCATCACAAAGCAGTGTGGGCAGTGTTAACTAGTCCACATTTAATCTTGGCTAGAATTAGGCTGTGGTGGTTTGACTTTACCATCGGCACTGTTGAAAAGTTATGTTGACAACATAAATACGAATCATTATCATTACACTTCAACTTAAAACTAGGGTTTTTTATTTATGAGTTCAGCACCGTGCAAACCAGAAATATTATTGAATGCATCTACCTGTGAGATTCAATATTGCTCCGATTGTGAAATGGTTCATTTAATGATGGGTTCAATGACACTGCGGATCCCCACAGATCATTTTAAAGAGCTAGCTAAAGATATGGGCGAAGGATTAGTGCAATTAAATGCGCGTAATAAGTCATCATTTGATTTTAAGCGTCACAATGTAACGACATTGCATAGTTGATTAAGCTGGCAATGGCAGAAAAATTAACCTCAAATTCTATAGCCTACCGATCCTTAGCAAGCTCGACTAGGCATATCACCTATCAATCAGGTGCGCTGTTTCAGGGCGAGAAATCAATCGTTATTCAACATCTAGATGAATATTACTTTCTGCGAGTAACCAAAAGCAATAAGCTTATTTTAACTAAATGATCTTGTGGATAGCTCTCAAAACCTAAGTTATGGCTAAGAAAAATGGTTGAATAACTGTTAAGAACTCAGTCAATTACTGCATTTCCGTAGGCCCCCGCTTACAGCGTGTGGGGACAAGCTTTGGCGGGGATCTAATATTTAGAACGGAGATCCCGGCTCAGCTTGACTGGGTAAACCTACCGAGATGACGAAAAACAAGCTAAACTCTATTATCCAGAATTAAGCCTATTCTATAGCCGTTATCATTCAATTTGCAAAAAAA
>CAYTAM010000292.1:0-2083 GCA_964435685.1 uncultured Methylophaga sp.
AGCCGACCAAACCGCCATTGAAGCGGGGTAAGTCATCCAAATCAGGTACTTTATATTGCTGCTTGAATGTTTCAATCCACGACAATGGATCGTCAGAAGTGGTTTTTTCTATCACTTTACCACAATGTTTAACTTCAATATCTTGACCAGTGATACGAACAATTGTTTCGCTAGGTAAACCAATAATAGAGTATCGACCCCATTTGTCACCACCTTGCACAGACTCAAGCAGGTAAGAGTAGGGTGCATCCGCTAGTTTTAGATAGGTGCTTAAGGGCGTATCTAAATCGGCTAATATTTCACGCGCTACGGGTATTCGGTTATAGCCTTGCTTGGCTAGGAGATCAAATTCAGCTTGGTTCATCGCTTAATGGAATTCGCCTTCAATTACGTTTTTAAAATCTGCAAAAGTATTAATTACGAAATTTGGATTTGCAGTGGCATTATCATCAATAGCCCTTTCTAGTTGTGTTAATGCCACTATTGATCCTTTTTAGACGCTAGCTTTTGCTAATTCAGAGCGGAATTCAGCCATAACAGTGTCATAAATATTAGGATCATTGTTATTCTTAGCACCAAACAAAGCAGAACCAGCAACAAAAGTACGTGCACCCGCTTCAGCTATTTCACGAATATTATTAGGTTTAACACCACCATCAATTTCAAGATCAATGTCAAAACCACTAGCATCAATCAAACGGCGAGCTTCTTGTAATTTATCTAAAGTATGCGGGATGAAAGACTGACCTCCAAAACCGGGGTTAACCGACATCAATAAAATACGGTCAACTTTATCTAACACATGTTCAGCTAATGAAAGCGGTGTTGCAGGGTTAAATACCAAACCTGCTTTACAGCCTTCATTTTTGATCAATTGCAAACTGCGGTCAATATGATCAGAAGCTTCAGGGTGGAAAGTAATAAACGTTGCACCGGCGGCAGCAAAATCAGGAATAATGCGATCAACCGGTTTCACCATTAAATGTACATCAATTTCGTGGGTAACACCATGTTTACGCAAGGCATCACACACCAAAGAACCAATAGTTAGGTTGGGTACATAGTGGTTATCCATCACATCAAAATGAACAATATCAGCGCCTGATGCCAAGACATTATCAACTTCTTCACCTAAACGGGCAAAGTCTGCAGAAAGGATAGAAGGGGCAATTTGAAAGTTAACCATTGTTGATACTCTCCGATAATTAATGGGTTAAAAGCTAATACTTTACCGTATTTATCAGTTTTTTTCAGCTTTTGCTTGCTAGTTTATTGATATTTGGGCTTATAATGGATTTTTAATAGATTGGAGTGAAATCAATGGAGTCTGACCATTCGATTACCCCATTATGTGACCCCATTGATTATGATGATTCAAAAACCTATCAACAAACCACAAGGACATTATTATGCAGGCAGTTAAACAAGAAGCATTAGAAACTATAGGAAAGTTGCCAGAAGACACTGACATGGACGAAATTATGTATCGCCTTTATGTAATAGATAAAATTAGAAAAGGTCAGGATGCTATCAGGCAAGGTCGAACTATTGATAGCGAAACACTTAAGCGCGAAATTGAATCATGGTGATATGGTCAGAACCCGCTAAGTCTGACCTTCGTTCCATCCATGATTTTATTGCTCAAGACTCAAAATACTACGCAAAAAAGGTAGCTCAAGATATTAGAGAAAAAGTTGATATTTTAGAAAGACTTCCACGTATGGGGAAAAAAGTGGCGGAACTGTTGGGCGAAGAAAATATTAGAGAGCTGGCGTTGTATTCCTATCGAATTATTTATGAAACTAAAGCTGATGAATTAGTTGAGATTCTAGCAGTCATTCATAAACGGCGAGATTTTTCAGCAGAAGATTTGCCCTAAATGTTACAAATGTCGGATTACGCTGTCACTCATCCAACCTACGGGTTAAGTAAATGCTTTGTTCATCCGGTTTGTATATTTAAAGAACAGATGCTCTATCTAAATCGAAAATATCTACATTTTTTTCTTCGATCAAAAGCGACGTTACCTTTTGTTTGTTTATCCACACCTTACCATTAAAGGGTAGCGTCCCCTTTAATTATT
>CAYTAM010000293.1:0-2077 GCA_964435685.1 uncultured Methylophaga sp.
ATTGAATGATTACGGGTATATACAGTCCACTTGGCAGCAATAATGCCCCATAAATAAATAAATGAAGGAATAAAAATGAAAGTTGCAGCAAATAGGGTCGTAGTCATTGATTACACACTAAAAGATAACGAGGGAAAGATTATTGATAGTTCCGAAGGTGTTGGTCCATTAGCTTACCTTCAGGGCTCTGGCAATATTATCCCAAGTTTAGAAGAAGCGTTATTAGGCAAAGAAGCGGGTGATAATGTGCAAGCAAGCATTGAACCCAAGGATGCATATGGCGAACGTGTTGAAGATATGAGCCAAGAGGTACCCAAAGAATTGTTTGGGGGCATTGAAACCATTGAAATAGGTATGCAATTTCAATCTGAGACTGATGAGGGCCCTGTTATGGTTACAGTTGTAGCAATGGGTGAAAATATGATTACCGTAGATGGTAATCATCCACTTGCTGGCGTGCACTTAAACTTTGATGTAATAATTGGTGAAGTGCGCGAACCCAGTAAAGAAGAACTTGAGCACGGGCATGTGCATGGTGAAGGTGGCTACCATCACTAACTTGAACGATAATGGGTATAAATTTGACTTGCCTTGTTTGTTGCCCACTTTTTAGGAACTTAGAACGAAATATATGCAAAGTATTGCTAGTTTAAACCAACAGTTTGGTATTAATGGAGAACTGGAATTTATCCAGGATAAGCATGGGTTTATTATGGTGGATATCAATAACCACTATGCTAAAGCTAGAATATCTACTTATGCAGGTCAGCTAGTTTCATATAAGCCTCACTCAGAAAGCGAAGAGCTTATTTTTCTTAGTGAAAAAGCGTTGTATCAAACGGGCAAAGCAATCCGTGGTGGTGTGCCTGTGTGTTGGCCTTGGTTTGGTGATGATCCATTAGGTCTTGGACGACCATCGCATGGTTTTTTGCGCAATCAACAATGGCAGGTTATGGCCAGCAGTATTGAAAAAGAGGGCGCTACTAAGCTGGTATTAGGCTGTCATTCCACGGACAGTAGTAAGGCTATTTGGCCTTATGATTTTGAATTAACACTTGAAGTTACCATAGCTCAAGATCTTCAATTAAGGTTAATAACAAAAAATATCGGTCAGCAAGACTTTACTATCACACAGGCCTTACACACCTATTTTAATGTAAGTGATATTGAACAAGTAGTAGTAACGGGGCTTGATGGCAAAAAATATCTAGATAAATTGGAACATTTTTCTGAACAACAGCAACTGGGTGACGTGCTTGTTTCTCAACAAATAGATCGTATTTTTCAAGGCGTAGACAATGATGTTTATTTGTTTGATAAGGGTTTTGGTCGTAAAGTTACCCTTTCATCAGTGGGTAGCTCAACAACTGTTATATGGAATCCGTGGACAGCTAGTATTACCGACTTAGATAATGAACACTACCGCCAATTCTTATGCGTTGAAACAGCCAATGCAGCCAACGATAGTATTGTTATTTCTGTGGGGGGGCAACATTCAATAGCGGTCAGCTACAGCATTAGTTAATTTGCGCGCAATTTATCACGGTTAATGTATAACCATTGTATTGCGATAATCGGAATTGCCGAAAGGATTTTACCATTGAGTAACAGTTGATAAACAGCATCAAACTTCATTGTAGTGACGGAAATGTCCTCATCTTCTTCATCAAGTCCGTGGATCCCGCCCACATTTCGACTATCAATTTTGCCATAAAACAGGGTTAATAGCTCAGAAGTGCCGCCTGGTGAAGTAAAAAAATCATTAATTTTGACAAGTTCTTGTATCTCACAACCTGCTTCTTCAACAGATTCTCGGTAAGCCACTTCTTCAGCAGTTTCACCGACTTCTATTGCGCCCGCTACAATTTCTAATAACCAAGCTTGTTTACCCATTTGCACTGCGCCAATACGAAATTGCTCGATAATAACCACTTCATCTCGAACGGGATCATAGAGTAATACCGCAACGCAATTGCCACGATGAAACAGTTCTCGCGTAATTGAGTTGCTCCAGCCACCTTTAAATAAAGTATGTTTAATTTCTACTTTTTTTATGCTGAAAAAACCTTGGTAGGGC
>CAYTAM010000294.1:0-2064 GCA_964435685.1 uncultured Methylophaga sp.
ATAATCAATGCCAAGGCAGGGATAATCACCCAATATTTGCGGCGCCTTACTATGTCTAGATAATCACCTAGCTCTTTAACTTCTTCTTCCATTATATTCCTACTAGATTAACGTGAGATCCGAATACCATCCCAGTTGTAATTTAAAGTCACACCCACAGTATTGCTATCGGTAGAGCTTCTGCTATCTTGAGATTGTTTACGATAGCTGTAGCCAAAATTCAGGCTTAAGTTGCTTTCAAGTTGCCAACGTAGTGATGAAGAAAAATTGATATTTTCTCGATCCTCACTAAAGTTTTCTAAGCCAACTGATGTGGTTTGTTGATAACTGGCTACTACATTTGCCGTTAAACGATCCGAAAAGTTTCGAGACCAAGTCGCCGAGACACGATCACTTTCATTAATATCACCCGTGCCAGAAGGTGTTAACGCTCTTGACAATGAAAAAGCATAGCTATCGATATCATCTGTTCTCATTACAGAAAGAGCAAAGGTAGAGCCCGTGCTATTATCGCTCTCAGTTAAGCCAGTGGTTATCGTTGTTCTCTCACTTTCCAATCTTCGTATACCTATACTGCCGCCAATATCCCATAACTCTGTCCAAGAGTAATTAAATGTTGTAGATAAACTATAATCATCATCATCTGTAGACAAGTTAAGGGCATTATCAGATTTATAATTTGCGATAGTTGCTGTTAATCCCGCACTCAACCTTTCACTAAACTGGCGTTGCCAGCCTGCTGACATTGATCGTGTTTCGGTATCAGAAAAATCTATTGTGGAAGATAACCTTTCTGAATATAAGCCGTTTAACATTAGTGAATCACGTTCTGATAGTTGATAGCGATATGAGGGGCTGATTGATCGTGTTCGATTAATAGCTTGTGAAGTAAAATCACCTGAATCTTCAAGTGCTGTTGAACGAGAAGTAGCCTCGGTGTAACTTGCAGATAAGCCATACTGGCTACGCTCGGTATTGTAAGAACTATTAAATCTGATAAATGGATTTTCGGTATCATTGTCTGACGATAACGATGAATATCTATCGATTTGATAACCTGCACTCAAGCTTGCTGCCGCATTTTCATCTGCACGGCTGACGGTAACGTTAGGGGTTAGTGCATAATGCATACTAGCTTGAGCGTCTTCACTCAAAAACACATTATCATTATATTTGACGGATGGATTTAGAGTGGATGTCAATGACCATTCTGTAGCCTGAGCAACAGACGCCAAAGCCATCAGTAACCATACAACATAAAGCGATAACTTTGTCATTATTATTTTACTCATAAGCCTATGAATTTAAGTCTGGACGAAACGAAGTAACCGCCAAGATAAATAGCTTGCGCCAAAAACGTCCCGTTTCAAGGCGAAAAATACAGCTAATAGCGCGCTGTTGTCAAGTTTTTTAACATAGAAACTAGATATTTTAGGTGTGGTATATGAGTTCATGGCTTGATTCAGAGGCACCTTATGGCACAATAATTACATCACCACTTTGCAGCATGATGTTGCTATCTAAATCACGACCTTTTTTAATTGAGGCATAACGAACAGCTAAAGTCTGCTGCTTAGTACCATTACGGCGTAGTACAATAATATTATTCTCTTCAGCATAAGGGGATAAGCCCCCTGCCAAGCTCAACGCTTGCATCACATCTAATCGCTGACTCATTACAAATGAACCTGGCGTATTGACCTTGCCCATAATGTGGATGCTGTTGCCTACCACATTAATCACTGAAACCGTGACTACGGGATCAGCTAAATATTCCGTTAATTTTTCTTTTAAAGTATTTTGCACATCCGTAACTGATTTACCTTTTGCCATTAGTTGCCCCGCTAAAGGGAAGGAAATCATGCCATCAGGTAGAATAATAACTTGTTTTTGCAAGGTTTCTTCATTCCAAACTGAAACTTCTAATACATCACCCGCATTTAATAAATAGCGTTGTTGTGCAACAGCCACGCCGGTTAAAACAAAAAATATAGCCAGTGCTAAGCTACTTTGTAATATCTTTGCAAACATAGATTTACATCCTTATCTAAAAGCTAAACATAT
>CAYTAM010000295.1:0-2056 GCA_964435685.1 uncultured Methylophaga sp.
TCAGCATCGGGTTTTCACTGCTAAAGGGAATACGCGCATCAAGGATCTCAATAATTAGATCAACGGTGGGAATGATCTTACGCATCTCTTTGCTGGCCTTATGCATATGGCCGGGATACCAATTTATATTTGCCATTTATTTTATGTCCGAGCCAACTAAAGAAATATGTGTTTTCTCAATTACAATTAGCCGCTTTTTATAGAGCTTGCCTAATGCCTTTTTATAACTCGATTTACTCACACCAAATTGTTTCGCTATCTCTTCAGGGGCGCTTCTTTCAGTCAATGTAGTTTGCCCTCCTTCGGCTTTGATAAAAGTGACTATTTTTTTTGATAAATCATCTAATGCTTCTCGATTCACTAACTGCAAACATAAGTCGAGTTTTTTATCTGCTCGAATATATTTGATGTAGCCCTTCATTTTTTGACCTATAGTGATAGGCTTCAAAACATCACTTTTAAAAAGTAATCCAATTGTTCCACCATCGACCACAGCACGGTAACCTAAGTCTGTACGACCACAAATCAATAACTCAACCGCTTGCTGCTCCTTATAATAAGGTGATGTGTCAGACAAGAATTTATCTAGTTTAGTACTGGCGGCAATACGCTCTGATGCGGGATCAATATAAAGATAAACAACGTAGGATTGCCCTACTTGCATTGGCTTTTGCTGCTCGCCAAAGGGCACTAGCAAATCTTTCGGCAAGCCCCAATCAAGAAAAGCACCGATACGATTGACTTCAACGACACTAAGATAAGCACACTCCCCTACTTCAGCCTTAGCTGTTTCAGTTGTGGCAATCAGCAGATCTTCCGAATCTAAATAAACAAAGACTTCAAGTTCATCACCCACCGAACAGCCTTCAGGCACATAGCGACGTGGCAATAGAATTTCTTCGCCATCCCCGCCATCAAGGTAAACGCCGAAATCTAGTTTTTTCAGCACGGTTAATGTATTTAGTTTTCCTAATTCAGCCATGTCTTTCTCTAATTGTGGATATAGCATTGATAGTAAGCATGTAGTCCGACTTTATCGCTATCGAATAATCCTGCAACAAATTCAATCCAATTGGGTAGGGGACGTTACTTTTTTGTGAGTGTAATATCACTTAAATTGTATCACAGTCCTTACTGGCAATAATAACACTGTTATCACCTCACTCTGGGGTATTTATAAATATATATTTATGGCTAAAAACACGTCTAATAACATATCAATTCGTTCGGTTTTTAATAAAAACTTTGATGTTGTTTACGTCAATACAAAACAGCTATTAAATATTGCTCATCGAATACGTTATGACGTTTTCAGTGTTGAATTGGCCTATTTTAATAAAAATGAATTCGAACATTACTATGAGGTAGATAGTAATGATGCTGTTTCTCAGCAATGCCTCGTTAAGGTGCGAGCAGACGATGTTTATGCAGGGTGTATCAGATTAGTTGCAGCTATAAATAATGGTCAGCGCAATCGGCTCCCTTTCGAATCGTATTATGGTGAAGGTTTTTTTAAGTCTGATACTCTTGATATCACACACTTGATCCAGCTTGTTACGGTGAACTCTCTCGGGCAGCTATTATTTCTCAATATCGTCGAGATAAACGAGCCCATTTTTCTGATTCGGCAATAACAGATCGCATCGCTACTGACAGTAAAGAAGAGCGGCGTAATTATCCCTTAATAAGTCTCGGTCTTTATCTTGCTTCAGCCGTTATGGGGATAGATGGCGGCTATGAAAGAATCTTTGCGATGATGGAGCCTAGTTTAGCTAGGCAACTACATCTTTACGGGATCAATTTTGAACAAATTGCTCCCGTAATAAACAATCAAGATATTCCTGCAGCATATAAACGGGCAGCATTTCAAATAACAAAACAGTCCTTGCTCGACGGTATAAATCCTAATCTGAAAAGTTTAATCCAAGATATCTCTGCTAATTTAGCTCACCAAGGTTTATACCGATGAAGATTGGAATTAAGATATAATTTAAATATGCAAGATCGTAACGACGAAAAAACTTTACAATGTATAGAGTATATTTATCAAACTATA
>CAYTAM010000296.1:0-2040 GCA_964435685.1 uncultured Methylophaga sp.
AGTATTGGCGGATAGTCAAAAATCTGCTGATGAAAGTGAAGGTCAAATCACTAATGCTATTGAGTCACTTCAAGGAATTGCTGCGCAAATTCACACTATTAATGATCTGAATGCTCATATAGCCATAGCAGTTGCGGAGCAAACCACTGTTAGTGAAGAGGTGAGTGGTAATGTAAATCGAATAAGCCATGCCTCTGCACAAGCATCACATAGTGCTGATGAGGCAGAAAGTTCGGCAGTAGAACTTGCAACGCAGGCTTATGATTTAAACAATATGCTAGAACGATTCCGCAAGGGTTAATTAATTTAGGGGATGTCCTAGATTATTTTGGTTATTTAGGAGGGAGGTAGTCCCTTATTTGTTAAGGAGTCTTTGATCAAGTCTGGGCGAAACGAAGTAACCGTTAGGATCAATAGATTGCGTGCAGAATATTCAAATTCAAGGCAAAAAGTGCGCGAAACGAAGTAACCGCTAGGGTAAATAGCGAGCTATTACGAAGCTTTTTAACGCGGAAGTTGGATATTATGTGCGTAATGTATGAGTTCATGACTTGATCAGAGCCTCCTTAAGTCTAGCACTTGTTGGCAATTTGCCGTTGTAGTTGCGGCTATTTCAGCTTTACTTTCAGAACGCAGTGCTGTTAAGACCTCTAATATTACCGTAATATTCTCAGGTGTGTTGCATTGTTGTTTCATCATGTGCAATGGCATATCAGGTGCATCTGTTTCTAATACAATGCTTGATAACGGTAACTGGCAGACCATAGTTCGCAAGCGCGTGGCACGTGGATGAGTAATCGCGCCACCGATTCCCAACACAAAACCTAAATCCTGATACTGTTTAGCCTGTTGTAGACTACCGCTAAAGGCATGCACGATACCGCCTGTTACGGAATATTCTTTTAGTAAACTAATGGTTTGGTCATGAGCCTTCCTAACATGGAGTAACACGGGCAGCTTAGCACGCTGAGCGATTGCCAATTGTTGCGTAAACAGTGTTATTTGAGCATCTTTATTATGGTTTTTCAGGTAAAAATCAAGCCCAATTTCGCCGATGGCGATAATGTGATGATTAGCAATATATTCTGATAGTTGAATAAGATGTTCAGGTTTATGTTCTTTCATAAACATGGGGTGTAAACCGAGAGCGGGATGTAGCATAGTCGATTGCTGGCAAACGGTTAATAATTTGTTCCAACTATTGGCTGTCACTCCTGGTATTACAATGTCTTTAATATCTAATTGTTGGCAGTGTGAAAGTAGTTGTTCACGATCTAGATCAAATTGTTCAAAATCAAGGTGGCAATGACTGTCGATTAAATGCATATATTTATTGGACTAGACTTAAGCCTTCACCTCTAGGATCGCTGGCGGCGGTCAGCTTGCGCGGTGTTGCTGTTTGAATAATGACTTGCATATTGCCATATTGTCGGTTGAGTATTTTAATGTCGTGGCCATATTGTTTTAGTTTATTTAGTTGCTGATCACTAAAACCGATTGATTCAACTTGAATTTTATTGGGCAAATATTGATGATGAAATCGTGGCTGTGAAACAATGGTTTCAGCATCTTTGCCAGCAATAAAATCTAAAATACCGAGTAATACCATAGTGATAATACGACTGCCACCCGGTGTGCCAATAATCATTAGGCGATCATTATTTTCAATAAATGTGGGGGTCATACTGGACAAAGGGCGTTTATTCGGCTCAATGGCATTGGCATGATTACCTGTTAACCCATAAGCATTCGCCACACCCGTTTGAGCTGAAAAATCATCCATTTCATCATTGAGTAATACGCCGGTGCCTTTAGGCACAAAGCCCGAACCAAAGGGGTAATTAATGCTCAATGTTGCTGCCACACGGTTGCCTTGTTTATCAATGATTGAGAAATGAGTGGTATCTTCACCTTCTGTTGCATCAGCAGATAACTGACTATTTTTCGTTGCGACATGCAGATCGATATTAGCAACTAAGGTTTTTGCATAAGATTTAGACGTCAGATTTGCTATAGCAACATTCACAAAGTCACTATCAC
>CAYTAM010000297.1:0-2018 GCA_964435685.1 uncultured Methylophaga sp.
ATTCTCTATTCTCGGACAAGCTCCTAGAGAGACCGCACATTAAAATAGCCAGTTGCCAAATAGAGGATTACGAAAAATGAAAAAACAATTTACGACCACATTACTACTTTTGGGTTTGATGCCAGTTATTTTAATAAGCTTACTGTTTGCTTGGGTGCTCATCGGCACTGAGGGTTTGTCTTTAACATCATCAGAACTATACATGTTGGCAGGAGGCGAGATCATCATCATTGTTGCTACAGTATTTATCTGTTTAGCACTGGTTAAAGTGATGATGGATCCACTTAATTATGTGATTGGTTCACTTACGTTTATTGCCAAAGATATTAAAGAAGGTGATGTTGATTTAACGCAGCCTCTTCAGCCACCGAGCAAAATTAAACTAGGCCCTGCTTTGGCAAAAGGAGTAAATGCGATGTTAGGTGAGTTTTCTAGCACATTAAGACAATTTAGTGAATCTACTCAGAACATTTCATTATCAACCCAAACGGTGAGCCGATTAGTTAATGAATCCAGTGACAATATGCGTATACAACGTACAGAAACCGATCAGGTGGCAACGGCGATAACAGAATTATCGGTCTCGGCACAAGAGGTGTCACGCAATGCACAATTAGGTGCAGAAGCCACAAAAGTAGCGGATGATGAAGCACAGAAAGGGGCTCAGGTTGTTAATGAGGCCGTTGTAACCATCAAAGAGTTAGCTGACAGGCTTGCTGAGGCTTCAACAGTGATTAATAGTTTAGAAGAAGACAGCGACAGCATCGGTTCGGTGTTAGCGGTGATTCAAGGTATTGCAGAGCAAACAAATTTATTGGCATTAAACGCGGCAATTGAAGCAGCGCGTGCCGGTGAATATGGTCGAGGATTTGCGGTAGTCGCCGATGAAGTTAGAACGCTTGCCAGTCGAACTCAAGATGCAACGGAAGAAATAAAAAAGATTGTAGAGCAGCTACAAACACGATCTAAACAAGCGGTATCAGTGGTAACAACGGGCTGTGAAAAAGCAAATGAAGGGGTTGAAAAAGCGACAGCTGCAGGTGTCGCTTTAAATGATATCGCCAGTAAAGTTGCGGATATTGATGATATGAATGCGCTTATTGCAACGGCTGCGAAAGAGCAATGTACGGTGGCTGAAGAAGTAAGCCAAAGTGTAATTAAAATTAGCCAGCTAACTGAGAAAACAACAGAAGGTTCAACTCAAGCATCACGTGCTTCGGCTGAGCTGACTGAACAAGCAGCGAGCTTACAAGAATTAGCCTCAAACTTTAAAGTGTAATTTACACTCAGACTCCTACTTTTAGGGAGCCTCTGAATGCTACAGCAGCCCTTTTTCAGCAAAAGAGACCGTTTCACCATCACCGATAATGATGTGATCTAATACTCGAATATCTACCAGTTCTAGTGCGGACTTTAACCGTTGGGTAATCTGTTGATCCGCTTGGCTTGGCTCCGCTATTCCTGATGGATGATTATGACTGAAAATTACCGCTGAGGCGTTATGCGCTAAAGCTTGTTTAACCACCTCGCGCGGGTAAACACTAGCACCATCAATAGTGCCACGAAATAGCTCATCGAAGGCAATTAAGCGATGTTTATTATCAAGAAATAGGCAGGCAAAGACTTCATAAGGGTAGTGGCGCAACTTTTGTTGTAAATAGCGTTTAGTATCTGCGGCATCATTGAGTGACAGCCCTCGGACTAGATTAGATTCAATATGACGGCGGCTCATTTCTAATACCGCTTGAAGCTGCACATATTTGGCGGGGCCTAAACCATGCTGCTGGCAAAATTGTATCTGATTAGCCTCAAATAAGGCGCGTAAGCTGCCGAATGAACTTAATAACCCTCTAGCAAGATCAACCGCAGAAACTCCGCTAACACCTGTTCGCAGAAAAATAGCTAATAATTCAGCATCTGATAGTGCTTGTGGGCCACGCTTCAGTAATTTTTCTCTGGGTCTCTCAGCAGCAGGCCAGTCCTTGATTGCCATAAATAATCCTTTATTTTGTATTTTG
>CAYTAM010000298.1:0-2012 GCA_964435685.1 uncultured Methylophaga sp.
AGGCAGTCCTAGCAGGTGTTCGCGTAGGAGGCTCTCCATATTGGCCGACCAAGTTCCGTTGGGGTTATGGCTGGTCTTATTTTCATGGTTATACAGATGAGTCACCTAAAGAAAAGTAATCGTATTCACTAGCGCCCCAAACATTCATTGTTTTACAACTTTGACTCTCGCTTTATTATTCATTTCCTAAATTATATTTTAAAACCAAATATTCCAATTTTCAACTTGATAATCACCATGAAAGCTAGCCAAATTAATATTCCCAACCATAGGAGTTTATTGCCCACGGCAATTTAACCATTCAACAAATTATCATATAAAATCTGATAAGCCTTAGAACTTTCCTCCCAACTATAATCTTGCTCCATCGCGGTTACCATCACTTTTTGCCACACCCGTGGGTGTTTAAATAAACCAATCGCGCGTAGCAAGGTTGCTTCTAATGCTTCCGCTGTGGCAACATCAAATTTAAAGCCAGTGGCAAAGCCATTTTTCAAATTATCACCAGCAGCATTGACCACGCTATCTGCTAAACCACCGGTATTTCTTACAACCGGCAAAGTACCATAGCGCAAGCTATAAAGTTGATTAAGGCCACAAGGTTCAAAGCGTGATGGCATTAAAAAGACATCGGCGCCTGCTTCTATTTGATGTGAGATCTCTTCACTATATCCGATATGCAAGCCTACTTTATCAGGATGGCGGGCACGTAATACCCGCAAATCTTGTTCATACGCTGCTTCACCGCTACCTAAGCAAATAAGCTGTATATTTTCACCAGCATCTAATAATTTTCCGACGGCGTCTAATGTAAGATCAACCCCTTTTTGTGATACTAAACGGCTAATCAACCCCATCACTAATACATTATCTTTTTCTGGCAGTGAAAACAGCTGTTGTAGTACGGCTTTATTTATTGATTTATATCGCATCGTTTGAACGGTATAGTTTTTACTGATATATGGGTCATTTTTAGGATCCCACTCCTGTGTATCAATACCGTTCAAGATCCCCGTTAACCGTCCTTGATCAGCACGATGCGATAACAAGCCTTCTAAGCCATAGCCAAATTCATAACTGCATATTTCATCCGCATAAGTTGGGCTTACTGTAGTGATGTGATCAGCAAAGATTAATCCGCCTTTCATAAATGACATTAAGCCATAAAACTCAATACCATCACTGTGCCATAATGATGCAGGTAAATCTAAGCTATCAAAAACATCTTGTGAATACAGACCTTGGTACGCTAAGTTGTGAATAGTAAAAACAGTCGCAGGTCGATTAACTTCATTAGCAAGCAACGCGGGAGCAAGCCCCGTTTGCCAATCATTACAATGTAAAATATCTGGCTGCCAATCCAAACCAAGCTGATCCAATGCGGCGGCGACAATAGCACGTGAAAACAGGGTGAATCGAGCAGCGTTATCTTGCCAATCGCCACCATCATGTGTGCCATAAGGGCCCCCATCACGATCAAAATGATCGGGAGAATTTACCAACCATATTATTAGATCGGAATTAGGTAAGGTTGATTGTAAAATTTCAATAGGCAAATGAAAACCATCTAATTTTATAGTCGCAACGGTTTCAATTTTGTCTAAACCTTCTAAACATTGGCGATAAGCGGGCAAGATAATTCGCATATCTTGCCCTTGTTGTGCAAGCGCAATAGGTAGACTGGCTGAGACATCTGCTAAGCCACCCGTTTTAATTAAAGGGTGGACTTCACTACTAGCAAACAGAATTTTTCGCACGCCATGCTCCTAAAAA
This sequence comes from uncultured Methylophaga sp., assembly GCA_964435685.1. Lineage (GTDB taxonomy): Bacteria > Pseudomonadota > Gammaproteobacteria > Nitrosococcales > Methylophagaceae. The sequence goes on from CAYTAM010000298.1 coordinate 1,774, forward strand.
TTGTACAATTGTTTATAATTATATACCCAAACTGCTAATTTGAACCATGCTTCATCAAATAGTTTGAGTATATACTGGTGATTATTCAAGTTGCAGAATTTATACGTTTTTCTATGATAAACACGGTATCCCCTAGATCTTTTATCGGGGATCCATGAAGGTAGTACTATACCCAAACAACTTAGAAATAGATGATTCAGCAAGAGAAGAAGCCATTATATTCTAGGCATAAAACGCAG
>CAYTAM010000299.1:0-2009 GCA_964435685.1 uncultured Methylophaga sp.
TGGCGGAGAGTCAGGGATTCGAACCCTGGGTAGGGATAAACCTACGCTGGTTTTCAAGACCAGTACATTCGACCGCTCTGTCAACTCTCCAAGACGCGAAATAATACGCGAAATGAACTAACAAAACAAGCACTGTACTTTCATTAGACTTGCACTTTTTGATAGAGAGGGTACGATCTCAAACATGATGTCAAAAAGTCAGTCACAATTAATTGATCGTTTTGGTCGAAAAGTAAGCTATGTTCGCATGTCGATAACGGATCGCTGTGATTTTCGTTGTGTTTATTGCATGGATGAAGAAATGACGTTTATGCCACGAGCACAAGTATTAACATTGGAAGAAATTGTGTTTTCATTACGTGCTTTTTGTGAGTTGGGTGTGGAGAAGGTGCGGATTACCGGCGGGGAACCCCTTGTAAGGCGCAATGTTGACTGGCTAATGGCCGAAGTTGGCAAGCTTAAGAAAACTACTGCACTTAAGGAGTTAACGTTAACGACCAATGGTTCGCAGTTGCGAAAATATGCTAATTCACTGGTTGACGCGGGCGTTGACCGCATTAATATAAGTCTCGACTCATTAAAAGAAGCGCGCTTTACGGCGCTAACACGAACAGGGAAGTTAAGCCGGGTACTTGATGGGATTGATGCCGCTAAGCAAGCAGGTTTTAAGCGTATAAAACTTAATGCAGTCATTATGACCGGGCGAAATGATGATGAGATTATTGATCTTGCTAATTTTGCGATTAATAATGATCTTGATATCTCTTATATTGAAGAAATGCCACTTGGACATGTTACTCATCAGCGTGATGAAAGTTTTTGTTCTAGCGATGAGGTGTTAAAAACCTTGCAAACTGCTTTTCAATTACAACGAAGTATGTGCGCTACTGGTGGCCCTTCTCGTTACTATCAGTTAGCAGGAACACCCAGTAAAATAGGCTTTATTTCACCTCATAGCCATAATTTTTGTGAAAGCTGTAATCGGGTAAGAGTAACAACAGAAGGGCGGTTGCTGCTATGTTTAGGGCAAGAGCATTCCATTGATCTGCGTAGCATTATTCGCCATTATCCAAATGATATGAATCGCCTTAAACAGGCTATCATTAAATCTATGGATATTAAACCTGAAGGGCATGATTTTAATATTAATGAGCAGCCCATCATATTTAGACATATGAGTGCCACCGGTGGCTGATTATCGCCCAATAATGACTAATGAGAGCATTAATACGCTGTATACAACCCGTGCATTAGATGAGCATGGAAAAACCCGCGAGATGGCATTGACGGGCGAAAGGCCGCTGACAATTTATCTTGATAAGCAAGAGATAGTAACCTTAATGACAATGGGGTCACAGCCAGAATTATTGACTCTGGGTTATTTGCGTAATCAGGGGCTGATTCAAGCACTGCAAGATGTTATCGCGATCCAAGTTGATTGGGATGTTGAGGCAGTTGCGGTAACAACACGACAGCAATCCGATATTCGCCATTTATTGTCAAAACGTACGGTAACGAGTGGCTGTGGTCAAGGCACTATGTTTGGTGATGTGATGGCTTCACTGGATGACTTGATGCTTGAGTGCCCCCCTTTTACTGCCAACACCATCTATCAGGTACTGGCTAGCTTAGTTGAGTATAACCAAGTCTATAAACAAGCGGGGGCAGTGCATGGTTGTGCTTTGTGTTCAAGCTCTGGGCATGTTGATATTTTTGTTGAAGATGTTGGCCGGCATAATGCTGTTGATGCTATTTCTGGCTGGATGTTATTACATAATATAACAGGTGAGGGTAAAGTGTTTTACACTACCGGTAGATTAACATCTGAAATGGTTATTAAAGTGGCGCAAATGCAAGTGCCTTTGTTGCTATCACGCTCTGGTATCACAGAAATGGGTCTAAGCATTGCACAAAAAGTAGGCATTGGCTTAGTCGCTCGGGCAAAAGGAAAACATTTTCTAATATTTAATGGCTTACAACACTATAAAGGGCACCTCTAAAAACCTAAG
>CAYTAM010000300.1:0-2008 GCA_964435685.1 uncultured Methylophaga sp.
TAAAGAATAACAGTTGCTTAATAAGGGATAAACATAGATAATTACAAATGATTGTTCATATATGGAGAACAATAGAAATGGGACAACTAGAAGATATGAATATATTCATCCGCATAGTAGAAGCGGGTGGAATCAGCCGTGCCGCTGATCAACTAGGCTTGGCAAAATCCGCTGTCAGTCGTCGTCTGGTCGATCTGGAAGCACGTCTTGGAGTACGCCTGTTAAATCGAACTACCCGCACATCTAGTTTGACCGATATTGGTCAGAGTTATTATGACCGTGCAATTAAAGTCGTTGATGATGTGGCTGAACTGAATACCATAACCACTGATGCTAATACATCGCTTGAAGGAACGATTAACCTCGCAGCACCTTTATCGTTTGGATTAAGCCACCTGTCTCCAGCAATAAATGATTTTGTAAATCAGCACCCTGAATTGACGATCAATATTGATTTTTCTGATCGGCAAGTGGATCTGATTGAGGAAGGATTTGATCTTGCCTTTCGTATCGCTGACTTAAAAGATTCAAGCTTGATTGCAAGAAAAATTTCACCTATTAAGCACATGCTTTGTGCAAGTCCGGAATATTTTAATAAATATGGAGCTCCCGAATCACCCGATGATTTAAAAAATCATCTGTTGCTTCATTACAGTATTAGTGGAACCAATACTTGGAAACTTACGGATAAAAAGGGAAAACAGTATACCATTAGTGTTAATGCGAAAATGATTGCGAACAACGGTGATTTTTTAAAAGATATGGCGATAGCCGGACATGGAATTGTGTTCAGCCCTACTTTTATTTCATGGCAGGCGATTGCGACTGGCGAACTTGTACCGATTCTAACAGATTACAAGTTGCTACAACTTAATGCCTATGCCATCTACCCAAAAACCCGTTATCTATCTCAACGTACACGACTATTAATAGATTTTTTAGTAGAACTATTTGGTGATAATCCGTATTGGGATCAAGATATTAATGTCTAATTCATCGTTTATCGGATAGAATATTTATACTTTATTCATCAAAAGCTTCTTTACCCGCTATCATTCAACTTGTAGGTTTTCAGAATTTAGCTAGATTAGAAATTAGTTTGATCAAGTGGTTCAATGAACTGTTTTGTGTTCCGCCTTTACACTTATTTTACTTGCAAAAACCTGAGCGACATCAACCTCATCAAACCGATAATGTTCATTACAAAACTCACAGGCCACTTCGATATGACCCTGTTCTTGCAATAAATTATTGGCATCCTCATTACCTAATAGGCCGATTGTTTCAGCAACACGCTGACGCGAACAGGCGCAGCAAAATTCAAGATCAGTAGATGACAATAAACGACACTGCTCTTCATGAAACAAGCGGTGTAATAAGGTGCCCGCACCTAATGCTAATAATTCTTTATCACTGATAGTGCCAGCTAACTGACTTAGACGTGACCAATGTTCTTCATCTGCTTCTTTGTCACTACTTTCGCCTGGAAGTTGTTGTAGAAACAATCCGGCCACCACCTCACTATCCGCTGCCAACCAAATACGTGTTTCTAATTGTTCTGATTGTTTGAAATAGGTTTCCAATACCTCTGATATTGATTCACCTTGCAAGCTCACTACGCCTTGGTAAGGTTGTTTCGAGCCTTCAACGTCAATGGTAATAGCTAGAGCACCCTCACCCGTAATTTCTGTCAATATTGCATCATCCGTCACATCACCGTCCCACTGAGCAAAGGCACGTAAGGTATTATCACTGGTGCATTCCACCATCATTAATGTAACGGGGCCTGATGATTTCAACTGTAAAACTAAGCGTCCTTTGATTTTAACTGTTGCCGTTAATAATGCGGCGGCGGCCATCATCTCACCTAACAATCGTTCAATGGCTGCCGGATATTCTCGCAATGATAATACGTTTTGCCATGTATCCGTTAAATGTACCCATTCTCCGCGAACAGGCGCATTATCAAAGATAAAGCGTTGTAAATTATCGGATTGGAATTCTGTTG
>CAYTAM010000301.1:0-2008 GCA_964435685.1 uncultured Methylophaga sp.
TGCCTTTACATTGTGCCTTGCTCTGATGTTCGTGCTAAACTCTGAAACTTATATTTCCAAGCTGTTTGGGTATTAATAAATGGGCAATATTTACGCGGTAACAAATCAAAAAGGCGGAGTGGGTAAGACAACCACAACCGTGAATTTAGCCGCTTCGCTGGCGGAAAATGGCAAGAAAGTACTGTTAATTGATCTGGATCCACAAGGTAATGCAAGCACCGGTTGTGGTGTTGATAAAGAATCACTTGAAGTGAGCAGCTATGATGTCATTATGGCGACATCAACGGCCGCCGATGTGATTATTTCGCCTGAAGATCTATCGTTTGATGTGCTACCTACTAATGTTGATCTTACTGCGGCAGAGGTTCAGTTATTAGATGTTAAACTACGCGAACATCGTTTGCGGGTTGCATTAGAATCAACTCGCGAGCGTTATGATTTTATTTTAATTGATTGCCCGCCATCATTGAGCATGTTGACGGTCAATGCCTTGGTTGCCGCTAAAGGGGTGATTATTCCTATTCAATGTGAATACTACGCATTAGAAGGCTTGTCTTCGCTATTAAAAACAATTGAACGCATTAAACAGCGCGCCAATCCGAGTTTAGAAGTAACCGGGCTAGTTCGTACTATGTTTGATATACGCAATAATTTAGCAAATCAAGTGTCGCGTCAGTTGATTACCCATTTTGGCAATAAAGTATTTCATACTATGATCCCTAGAAATGTGCGTTTAGCCGAAGCACCGAGTCATGGTATACCTATAATAAAATATGATCGTTCATCACGTGGTTCATTGGCACATATGGCATTAGCCAGTGAGTTTATCCGCCGCGAGAATAAATAAACACGTCATTGAACCAAGGTTACTTCGTTTCGGCAAGCTTTTAGCCGGGATCTATTTGAAATGAGGAAAATAGATGGTAAGCAAAAAAAGAGGTTTAGGTCGCGGCTTAGATGCATTGCTTGCTGATGTGCAGCACGAAGATGAAAACTTAGACGAAACGCTACAACACTTTCCCTTAGATATGATCCAGCCGGGTAAATATCAACCGCGTATTGATATGGCTGAAGATTCACTAGAAGATTTGGCTGACTCAATTCGAGCACAAGGCGTTGTTCAGCCGATTGTAGTGCGCTCTATTGACGGCGGACATTACGAAATTATTGCCGGTGAACGCCGCTGGCGGGCATCTAAAATCGTCGGCTTAGATACCATTCCTGCCATTGTGCGAGAAGTGTCTGATCGCAGTGCCATCGCCATGGCATTGATCGAAAACATTCAGCGTGAAAACCTAAACCCGATGGAAGAAGCCAATGCCTTGCACCGTCTACGTGAAGAATTTAACTTAACGCATCAAGAAGCAGCGGAGGCCGTTGGGCGATCTCGTGCGGCGGTATCAAATTTATTACGCTTACGTAACTTGAATGAAGATGTGAAGCGATTGCTAGAAAATAGCGATCTTGAAATGGGGCATGCCCGCGCCTTGTTAGCATTAGAAGGCGAGATGCAATCTAAAGCAGCTAGTGATATTGTTGAAAAAGGATTATCGGTTCGTGAAACAGAGCAACTTATTCGTCGTTTATCGAAACCTTTTAAAGAGAAACCGCATCAATCAGATGCTTTATTAGAAGAGTTAGATAATATTGAAAAATTGATTGCTGACAAATTAGGTAAGCGTTTTGTGCTAAAACACAGCGCCAGTGGCAAAGGTAAATTGGTTATTGATTATGCAGATGTGGCAGATTTGAGAGAAATGGTTAATCAGTTTAAATAACGTGAGTTATTGCAAATATAAAAAGACGTGATGGCTAACCATTACGGCTTTTTGTTTTCTGTTGATCCTATGGTTATACCCAAAATACTTGAAGATGCAGGTTTCAGCAAGAGAAGAAGCCATTATATTCTAGGCATAAATCCGCAGAATAAGTCATTTATCTCCATGGATGGAGTGTATGCAGAAAATGCATCGTTACAGGGATGTAACTTAGTAGAGCAATGCAGGAG
>CAYTAM010000302.1:0-2006 GCA_964435685.1 uncultured Methylophaga sp.
GCAAGCCAGATCGGTTATTCAAGAATTATTAGAAACAACCGTGTTGATGCTATCACCGATCACACCGCATATCAGTCATGAACTGTGGAAGGCTTTGGGGCATGATGAAGCTGTGGTCAATGTAGCTTGGCCTGAGATTGATGAATCAGCACTGGTTCAAGATAAAATTGAGCTGATGGTGCAAGTCAATGGTAAGCTACGATCTAAAATTTCGGTTGCTGCTGATGCAGATAAAGATTCAATAGAAGCATTAGCGATGGCAGATGAAAATGTGTTGAAATTTACTGATGGAAAAGAGGTTCGCAAGGTAATTGTTGTACCAGGTCGATTGGTTAATATTGTGGTTGCAGGTTAAAATAAAAGATAAACTGAAGCTATTAATTTACCACAGAGACACCGAGAACACAGAGCGATATAAATTTAGAGAGTTTACCTCTGTGCCCTCAGTGTCTCTGTGGTGAAAGTGTTTGTTAAGGATTTAAGTTAATGAAACGTTATATATCAAATATAAGTATGGGCTTTTTATTACTGACTATTGCTGGCTGTGGCTTTCAGTTACGCGGCAGTGCTGATTTACCTACAAGCTTACAAACCATGTATGTGCAAGGCATCAATATGCAACAAGGTTTAGGGCTGGAACTTAAACGGGGTTTAGCGCGTAATGGTGTAACCGTGTTGAGTGATTATCAACAAGATAGTGCTGTATTAACTATTTTAGATAATAAATTTGAACGCCGTGTATTGTCTGTTGGCAGTGATGCAAAAGTGAGTGAATTTGAATTGCATGTCATTGTGCTATTTAAAGTGATTGACGGTGACGGTAATCTATTAATCGAATCGCAATCGGTAGAAGCACAACGCGATTATCAGTTTGATCAAAACCAAGTGTTAGGTAAAGATGAAGAAGAACGTTTATTGCAAGAACAACTTAATCAACAGTTGGTGCAGAGCATTCTACGGCGTTTATCTGTCTTGCAATGAGACTTAGACCAGAACAATTACAAGGGCATGTAGAACAAGGCTTATCACCAATTTATTTGATATTTGGTGACGAACAAATGCGGGTGGAAGAAGCCAGCGATATTGTTCGTCAGCAAGTTCGAAAGTCAGGCGCTGATGATCGGCAAGTGTGGCATGTTGAAGGCCGCTTTAATTGGTCAGAAATTCAATGGCAAGAACAAACCATGTCATTGTTTGCTAGCCAGCGATTATTAGAGATTAGGCTGCCATCCGGCGCACCGGGAAAAGAGGGCGGCGAAGTGTTACGAAACTATGCGGCTAATATTCCAGCTGATACGACTTTACTTATCATTAGTGGCAAGGTTGATGCGCGTTCACAAAAAAGTAAGTGGTTCACCGAGCTAGATCGTGTAGGCGTCACCATCCCTGTTTGGCCGATTGATCTTGCGAACTTACCCCGTTGGATTTCACAGAGAATGCAACAAAAAGGCTTGCAAACCAACCAACAAATTTCGGCATTAATCGCTGAACGTGTAGAAGGCAATCTATTTGCCGCCGCCCAAGAAATTGATAAATTACAATTGCTTTGCCCAGATGGAAAAGTGGATGAAGAAACAGTATTAGCTTCTGTTGCTGATAATGCCCGCTTCGAAGTATTTGGCTTGATGGACACGGTGTTTTCTGGACAAGCCACCAAGATCCCCCGGATGATTAGTCGCTTGCGCGGCGAAGGATTGGATATAATGTCGGTATTTTCAGCCGTTTCGTGGTCATTACATCGTGCTGTCGATATGGCGATACAATTAGATCAAGGCGCACGGATAGAACAAGTATTTGCCTCGCAAAAACCGCCAATATGGGAAAAAGCACGACCAATGATGCGAGCAGCATTAAGCAGGCATCAACGACCACAGTGGCAGAATTTTTTGCAACAAATGGCAAAAATAGACCAAGCCGCCAAAGGGGCTTACCAAGCGTGCCCTTGGTCACTATTAGAAATATTATGTTTGCAAGTGGCAGGCATAAAAATTATGAATCAGGAGTAG
>CAYTAM010000303.1:0-2003 GCA_964435685.1 uncultured Methylophaga sp.
TAAAGACAGTGGCAGTTTATTGCCTGGGCATGGCGGGATCTTGGATCGCATTGATAGCCTGACCTATACCGCACCGCTATTTTTCCACTTCATTTATTACCATTATTTCTAAATAATGAAATACCTCAATAAACTTCTACGTTTTTTATTTTATGCCGTGGTTGTGCGTATTATTGTGCTTTTTGTATTGGGGCTTAATATTCGTCATCGAGAAAAACTACCTGCAAAAGGGCCGGCGATCATCGTTGCCAACCATAATAGTCATTTAGATACGATGGTATTAATGTCATTATTACCGTTGCGCCAGTTATCTAATATCCAACCCGTTGCTGCCATGGACTATTTTCTGCGCAATCGATTTCTTGCTTGGTTTGCTGTTAATATTGTCGGGATCTTGCCTTTAAAGCGTAAACCCGATCACCGTGGTGAAGATGTACTTTCACCCATCTACAATGCCTTGGCAGACGGTCGTATTTTAATTTTTTTCCCAGAAGGCAGCCGTGGTAAACCTGAACAACTCTCTAATTTCAAAAGTGGATTGGCTAAAATTTCTCAGCACTTTCCCACTGTGCCAATAACGCCCATTCTACTTCATGGTTTAGGCAAATCATTACCCAAAGGTGAAGCACTCTTAGTACCTTTTTTCTGTGATGTGTTTATTGGTGACTCAATAACATGGACTGGCAATCGTAAATCATTTATGCATCAACTTGAACAACGCATGGACGAACTGACAACACAAGGGCAGTTTTCTTCGTGGGAATAAATATAGTTGTGATTGTTGCTATTTGGTCACTATTTTATGGTGGCTACTTTTATATAATACTTTAGCAGTGTTGCCTTAAAGATTTAAGATAGTAATTATTTGTCCGTTATAGTTACCGACACATTATTTTAAAGGTTAATATATGCCTAACCCCTCTTCTTTTCCACCCGTCTATGATGATGAAGCGCAAAAAGCATCAGAAAATCTTCGGCATGCTTTGCCACTACTAAACAAACATAAAACACCCGTTAACCCTGTTAATTATGCTGTTTGGTATGAATATGTATCTGGAGATAATAATGATTTAGCCAATGCTATTGATCGCCGACTCAGTAAAAACGAGCCTATTACCGCCGAAGTAACTCAAAATCTTTATGAAAAATATGTGTTGATGGGAATGCCTGAGCGATTAGAGAAAACGAGTTCCAGCCTAAAAGTTGTCGTTGATAATACGCTGGTAAATATTACTAAAGCAGAATCAACAACAGACAATATGCTGATAAATCTAAGTAGTTCACAGCAAGCACTAAAAAACTGTAATTCTACGGAAGAATTAAAAAGTCTTCTTGGTAATATTATATCTAACACGCAGACTATGGCAGAGTCTGGAAATGAATTAAAACAAGAGTTAGTTCATTCATCACAAGAAATTTCAGATCTTAAAAAAGAATTGGAAGCAGTTAAGAAATTAGCAGAAACCGATGCACTTACAGGCCTGTTAAACCGTGGTGCTTTTAATAATGAATTAACCGATTTGTGTCGCCAAACAGCAGTTGAAGCCGCATTAGTCATGTTTGATTTAGACCATTTCAAGAACTTAAATTATTCTTTTGGTCATTTATTGGGCGACAAAGTTATTCAGTTTTTTGCCTCATTATTGCAAAAACATGCGGGTGAAGAACACCTTGCTATCCGCTATGGTGGCGAAGAAATGGCAATGATTATGTTAGATATAAATCAACGTGAAGCCCTTAAAATAGCGGATGCTGTCCGTTCCAGTTTTGCTAACAGTCGTCTCAAAAAGAAAGGCAGTGAAGACTCTATTGGTCAAGTAACTGTTTCGGTAGGCTTAACGATGCTCCGAAGTACCGATAGCCCTCAAGATCTAATCGGACGTGCTGATGATGCGCTTTATTTATCTAAAGAAAATGGTCGCAACCGTATTAGCGTACCTTAAGGAAGCTCTGATCAAGTCATGAACTCATATCTCACGCCCAAAACATCCAGTTTCTGCGTT
>CAYTAM010000304.1:0-1968 GCA_964435685.1 uncultured Methylophaga sp.
ATCTTATGTTTTGTCGAAATGTGGTGATTTATTTTGATAAAGATACGCAAAGAGTATTATTTGATCGTTATGCTGATATTTTAGTGCCAGAGGCATACTTGTTTATTGGTCATTCCGAAACCTTATACAAAGTTTCAACGCGGTTTGAATCGTTAGGTCATACTATTTATCAGAAGGTTTAATTATGGTTGCACAACGACCACCTCAACCTAGCTGTTTATCTGAATTCGAGACTATTAATCGTTACTGGGATCGTCGTCATAACACGTGGGCAGCTAAGATACTGCCAGGTGAATATTATGTGACGGCCAATCCAGACGAAGCAGTGGCGACAACATTGGGCTCGTGTGTGTCAGCGTGTATCCGTGACAAGGTATTTGGTATTGGGGGAATGAATCATTTTATGTTGCCAGCGCACAGTGAACACACCAGTGAAAGCTGGATGGATTCAGCCACCCGTTATGGTGGTTATGCGATGGAACATTTGATTAATACTATTTTAGCCAATGGCGGCAATCGCAATAATTTAGAAGTTAAGTTAACCGGTGGCGGCAGAATTATCGCTAATCTATCAGATATAGGCAAACGTAATATTGAATTTGTGCATGACTTTTTGCGTACCGAAGAATTACAATTATTGGCTGAAGATTTAGGGGATATTTATCCGAGAAAGGTAATGTATTACCCAGCGACTGGGAAAATGAAAGTGAAGAGATTACGCTCTATGCATAATGAAACATTGATTAATCGTGAAGAGGCGTATCAGCATGAGTTGGATATGCATGCTGATTCGGGTGGTGTCGAATTGTTTTAGTTTGTGATGCCGTTAACAGGGGTTATGTACTCAGATTAATTATACTTAACCTGAATCTTAGATAAGAGAATTTAGTTTATTTATCGTCATCCCGGTAGGCTTTTTTAGCCGGGATCTGTGTTTTAAATACTAGATTCCCGCTAAAAAGCCTATGGAAACGTAGTAACCGAAGGATCAATGACGGGGTGATTAGCCTTATCCAGAATTCATAGCGACGATTTAAGGATTAGAGGAAATTCATGTCAAAAATAACAGTTTTAGTGGTCGATGATTCAGCATTAGTACGTAAACTACTAAGTGAAATTTTAAATGCTGATCCGGATATTGAGGTTGTGGGCACCGCGATTGATCCCTATCAGGCCCGAGAAAAAATCAAAAAACTGAAACCAGATGTTTTAACCTTAGATGTTGAAATGCCTCACATGGATGGTGTTACATTTCTTAGGAATTTAATGCGCCTTCACCCTATGGCGGTTGTTATGGTGTCAACATTAACCGAACAAGGGGCCAGTGTCACGCTTGAAGCCTTAGAGTTGGGTGCGGTAGATTTTGTTGCCAAACCTAAGCTCGATCTTTCGCACACTATGAGTGATTATGCCGAAGAAATTATCACAAAAGTGAAAACAGCTGCGGCAGTGAATATTCATGCCTTAGTGCGAGAAAAGCCCATTGCGACGGATATATCAGAAAAATTAACGGCAGATGCGGTGTTAGCAAAGCAAACGTCAGGCGCGATACCTTCGCATTTAAAAACGACCGATAAAATTATTGCAATTGGTTCATCGACGGGTGGCACCGAAGCAATCAAAGATATTTTGAGAACACTACCGGCACATTGCCCGGGAATTGTGATTAGCCAGCATATCCCGGCAGCATTTAGCAGACCTTTTGCAGACAGAATAAATGGCTTGTCAGCCTTGGAAGTCTGTGAAGCGGAAGACGGACAACAAATATTACCCGGCCATGCTTACATAGCACCTGGAGGCAAGCATTTGATGGTTGAGCGTAGCGGCGCCCGATTTTATTGCCGCTTAAATGATGGCCCAGCGGTGAGCCGTCACAAACCTTCTGTGGATGTGCTATTTCGTTCTGTTGCACAGAGTTTGGGTGCTAATGCTATTGGTCTAATGCTGACAGGTATGGGAGATGATGGC
>CAYTAM010000305.1:0-1959 GCA_964435685.1 uncultured Methylophaga sp.
GGGTATATACATTAATATAATTCACAGGAGAAATCCATGCAGTATTTGGTCACAACAAAATCAATAGCAGTATTAGAGACAGACTGTATCATTGTTGCTGTTTTTGAAGAAGGCGAACTTAGTCCAAGTGCGGTCACACTAAACCAACAAAGTAATGGCAAAATTAGCCAGATCATCACCCGTGGTGATATCAGCGGCAAAGCCGGTCAAACATTATTACTTCAGGATATAACAGGTATTAACAGCCCTCGCGTATTGCTAGTAGCATGTGGTAAAAAAGACAGCACTACTGAAAACAACTACATCTGTGCTATCACCGCTATGGCAACGGTATTAAACTCATCCGCTGTCCGCCATGCTACAAGTTGCCTAGCTGAAATAGAAGTTCAATCTCGCCCTTTAGAATGGAAACTGCGCCAAACAGCTATTTCTACCGAAGCCGTCTTATATAAATACACGCAAACTAAAAGTGACGTAAAACCACAAGATAATCCGTTAGAGTCAATTAGCTTTTTTGCACAAAATAGCGAAGAGGATCATACCACACAAGCCGCACTATCAGGACAAGCCATTAGTAACGGTATGACCTTAGCTCGTGAATTAAGCAACTTACCTGGTAATATTTGTACACCTAGCTATCTTGCCCAACAAGCCGTTGAATTATCAGATCGCTTTGATTCGATAACCACAACTATTCTTGATGAAGCTGAAATGGCCAACCTTGGCATGGGATCATTATTATCTGTTTCCCGTGGTAGCCGTGAACCCGCCAAACTTATTACTATGAACTATAAAGGTGCTAATGATGAGCGCCCTGTCGTATTAGTAGGTAAAGGCTTAACCTTTGATGCCGGCGGTATCTCGCTCAAACCGCCGCAAGCTATGGATGAAATGAAATATGATATGTGTGGTGCTGCCAGTGTGTTTGGTACACTCTTAGCCATTGCCGAATTGAATCTACCGATTAATGTCGTGGGCGTTGTACCTAGCTCTGAAAACTTACCTGATGGTGATGCTAATAAACCCGGCGATGTGGTTACCAGCATGGCAGGAAAAACGATTGAAATTCTTAATACTGATGCTGAAGGTCGATTGATCTTATGTGATGCATTAACTTACAGCGCACGCTTTGAACCAGAAGTTGTGATTGATATTGCCACGCTAACAGGAGCCATTATTGTCGCATTAGGCAGCCAAGCAAGCGGCTTGATGGCTAATAATCAAGCTTTAGCTGACGATTTATTAAAGGCCGGAAATGATAGCTACGATCGTGTTTGGCAGTTGCCTATTTGGGATGATTATCAACAGCAACTGGACAGCAATTTTGCAGATATCGCCAATATTGGTGGCAAAGAAGCGGGTAGTATCACCGCCGCCTGTTTCTTATCTCGCTTCACCAAAGACTTTAACTGGGCGCATCTTGATATTGCTGGTACAGCATGGAAGGGTGGTAAAGCTAAAGGCGCAACGGGTCGCCCTGTTCCGTTATTAGTCCAATTCCTACTCAATAATATTGCTAATAAATGACTCGAATTAGCTTCTATGTATTAAAAGGTAATACTGAACAAGATCGGCAGACATTTGCCTGCCGATTAATTGAAAAAGCGTATTATCAAGGGCACCAAGTCTATATCCATACAGAGAATCAAAAACAGACTGAGCACATTAATCAGGCTTTATGGAGCTTTAGAACTGATAGTTTTATCCCTCACCAAATAGTGAGCAATACCAGTGCTGACAAGCAGTGTTCCATTTTAGTTGGACATGATACAGTAGCACCAAAGCTAATGGATCTATTAGTCAACTTAGCACCTGAGCAACCTATTTTTTTTAGTCAGTTTGAGCGTGTTGCTGAATGTATTAATGATGATGATACGATTAAGTCAGCGGGGCGTGAACGTTATCGTTTTTATCAGCAACGCGGCTATGAATTAGAAACATTTAACCTTTGAGACAGCT
>CAYTAM010000306.1:0-1951 GCA_964435685.1 uncultured Methylophaga sp.
GAATAACTTTTTATATGTCAAGTATTAATGGGCTGTTTTTTAAGGAAGCTCTGATTAAGTCTGGACTAAACCAAGTAACCTCCGGGGTAAATAACTTGCATCAAAAATATTCAGTTTCAGGGTAAAAAAGCAGGTGATAGCGCGCTATTGCGAAGTTTTTTAACGCAGAAACTGGATATTTTGGGCGTGAGATATGAGTTGATGACTTGATCAGAGCTTCCTTAATAAAATTAACCAGGTTGGCCATCGGCTCTAGGGCTGATAAATATTATGAAGTAATAAGCTAGAAATACAGTAAATGCTATTATCCATAGTAGCTGAGATACACCAATTATATACAGGTAGGCACTGGGTAAAAAGAGAGGCATTACCACCCGAATAAGGGCTCCTAAAAATAAACTAAGAAATAGCCACTTTAGAATATTGGGAGGTTCATTAATATTTCTGCCAGTATGCCCTAGTGAAATCCGTGCGATCATGCCAATAGTCATCATGCCAATGCCACCATAAGTAAAGGCATGAAGAGGAAGGCTGCTGGAATATAAAGCGAAGAAATTGATTGCTTTAAGAATAAACCCCAAGATGAAAAAGCCATAACCCGCAAAAAGCACCCATAATAATGGTTTGCGCCATATTCCTTTGGTATACCAGCCCCACAGTCTAACACTATGCATAATGGCTAATATCAAAGAAAGTAACGCAGTCAATAACGCTTGTTTGAGAAAAACGTCTGTTAACCATAGTGCGGCCAAAAATAGTAGGTTGCTTGAATCAATAAAAGACCAATTTTTAAGTTTAACTTGGTAGCCCACGCCACGCTCAATAAAGAAAGGCATAACGCGCCTAGCCAATATAAGAATAAGCGCTATAATAAGGTAAACTCCTGAGAACAGGCCCCATGAAATACCTTGATTCACAATATGATAAACACCAAGATAATAAAATACATTCGCTATGGTGAGCATTATTAAAATAGAGATGATCAATAATTGTCGCCACTGTTTTACTTTAACGATAGGATGAAGCACAGCGAGTGTTAACCCTATTAAAAAGACAATATCAAAGAGTGCTGCCCATGCAAACAGGATCGGTGAATTTAACAAGGGCAATATTCTAGCAGCTAACCATGTTGAGGCGAGCAGCAGTAAGGGTAAGTTTTGAATAGTTTGCACGCCGGTCCAATTGCGCACAGCGGTTAATAAAAAACCAGCAATTATTGCTATGCTGTAACCAAAAATCATTTCGTGACCATGCCAAGCAAGGGCTGTGGTGTTGCTAACTGGTAAGCGCCAGCCAAAGGTATAGTTTGCCATCCAAATTGATGTGGCGATAATAGAAAATAAGCTAGCTAGTAAGAAAAAAGGTCTAAAACCTAGCTCAAATAAGGCAAACTTCTTAACGGGGTGGGCATTTAATATTGGTTGTTGCATAGAGACCCATAATAGATGAACATTTCTTACCCTTCTCTCGCTAGGGGGTATTGATCTTCATCATAATTGGTATCTTCCCCTCCGGTAAGTACCTTGCGTTGTAACTCCAGATCCTTGAAGTTAAATAATTCATTATCAGCGAGCTGAGAGGGTGAAATATTTTGTAGACTACGGAATATATTGTCTAAACGACCAGGATACTGCTTTTCCCAACCGTGCAACATTTGTTTGATCACTTGGCGTTGCATATTTTCCTGTGATCCACAAAGGTTGCACGGGATAATAGGGTATTGCTGGTGTTCGGCATAGCGAATAATATCTGCTTCTTTACAGTAGGCTAGGGGGCGGATCAGAATATTGGTTTTATCATCGCTTAATAATTTGGGCGGCATTGCTTTTATTTTACTGCCATAAAACATATTTAGAAATGCGGTTTCAATAATATCGTCACGATGATGACCTAGCGCAATTTTGGTGATGCCATTTTGTCTTGCATAACCATATAAGGAGCCGCGGCGTAA
>CAYTAM010000307.1:0-1948 GCA_964435685.1 uncultured Methylophaga sp.
TGCCTTATTCGAACTCGCCACACCCGTATATTTAGAAGACGTTCATCAACAAATTGGTAAGGTAGAACAAATCACAACCCTGCTTGCCACCTATATTTTACCTACCAAACTATTGTTAACTATTTATGGCAAACATTCCGATATTCACCAGCCAGCCGCAATTTTATTTTCCAGTGGCAGTGAAGGTGAACCAAAAGGTGTAGTACTCAGCCATCAAAACATTATGGGCAATATCAAACAAGTCTCTGACGTGTTAGATACACGGCATGATGATGTCATAGTTGCTAGCCTACCGCTATTCCATGCCTTTGGTTTAACGGTCACTGGCTTGTTACCTATGGTAGAAGGCATACCGGCAATCTGCCATCCTGATCCAACCGATGTGCTCAAGATTGCCAAAGGTATTAGTCAACACCAAGCCACCGTTTTTTGTGTCACCTCGACCTTCTTGCGTCTGTTTAATAAAAACCGTCGCATTCACCCATTAATGCTTGATTCATTACGCATTGTGATTGCTGGTGCTGAGCGACTTAATCCAGAAATACGTGATAGTTTTAGCTTAAAATTTGGTAAAACTATCTATGAAGGATATGGTACCACTGAAACCACTCCCGTTGCCACAGTCAATATTCCTGATCGCATTGCCAATGACTGGAGCGTGCAAATAGGCAATAAAAAAGGTACGGTCGGGCTACCCTTACCTGGTAGCAGTGTACGCATAGTTGATCCCGCCACTCTGGAAGCTTTAGCAACGGGTAAAGATGGTTTAATCTTAATTGGTGGCACCCAAGTGATGCAAAGATACTTAAACGACCCCGATAAAACCGCCGAGATAATCGTCGAAATTGATGATCAACGCTGGTATAAAACCGGTGACAAAGGTCATGTTGATAAAGATGGTTTCTTAGTTATCGTCGATCGTTACTCTCGTTTTGCCAAAATTGGTGGTGAAATGATTAGCTTAGGAGCAATCGAGGCCGCGATTAATCCAACACTATCCGAAGAGATAGAAATCTTGACCACAACCTTAGCTGATGACAAAAAAGGCGAGAAAGTAGTATTGCTTTATGCCGGTGCAATTGAAGAAGGCGATCTTAAAAAACGTATTGCAGAGTCAAGCCTTAATAGCCTAATGGTGCCAGCCCTATTCATTAAAGTGGATGCCATACCTAAATTAGGCAGTGGCAAAAATGATTTTAATACCGCTAAAAAAATAGCACTAGAATACATTACGATTAATTAATATGAAACTCATTAAGTGACTTTTTATTATGACAGTTCTACTTTCATCTCAAGCACATTCAACTGAATGCGTTATCCTTCTGCATGGTCTGGCGAGAAGTGACCATTCGATGGCAAAGTTAGAGAAAACGCTCGATGATCAAGGGTATTTAACTCTTAATATAAAATATCCATCAACTCAGTATCCAATAAAAGAATTGGCTGAAAGCACTATCGCCAAAGCACTAAAATTGTGTCCTGAATGGTCAAAAATAAATTTTGTAACGCATTCTCTTGGCGGCATTTTAGTTCGCCAATATTTAAGTGTGCATACAATACCAAATATGGGCCGAGTTGTGATGCTTGGACCACCCAATAAGGGCTCACAAATTGTTGATAATATCCATTGGATTCCGGCCTATGAATTTATTAATGGTCCTGCTGGCATCGAAATTGGAGCAGATCCACAAAGTATTCCCAATATACTTGGCTCGGTAGACTTTGAGCTAGGCGTCATTGCTGGAACACGCACTGTTAACCCTTTTCTATCACTGATGCTTGAAAAGCCGAATGATGGCAAAGTCTCTGTAGAAAGTAGCAAAATTGAAGGAATGGCTGATCATATCGAGCTACCAGTAACCCACACTTTCATGATGAATAATAAAACTGTAATTTCTCAAGTTGTTTATTTCTTAGAAAATGGTGTTTTTCAAAAGCTACCTGATTA
>CAYTAM010000308.1:0-1947 GCA_964435685.1 uncultured Methylophaga sp.
TTATTCAGAGGTTTGTATGAAGTCATGACTTGATCAGAAGCGCCCTAAGGCAATATAGCGATATGTTTAATAAGTTGGGCTGATTTGACCATGCCAATTAGGCGGTATTGTTGCTGTTCTTGCCCCTTTTCATCGAAGAACAATATAGTGGGAGGACCGAATAGCCCAAAATGTTTCAACAAGTCTTTATGTTGTTGCGTATTTTCAGTAAGATCAACTTTTAAGGTAAGGGTATTTTCTAATGCCTTTATAACATTTGGATCTTTAAATGTAGTTGCTTCCATTCGTTTGCAATCAATACACCAGTCAGCATAAAAGTCTAACATTACGGGTTGTGATGATTGAGCCAGCTTTTGCTCAAGTTCGGCCAAACTGTCGACTTTGGTAAATTGTAAGCCGGTAGTATTACGCGTGCTGTTGGTAGCATTGCTAGTGATAAACTGTAGTGGCTGCCACACAGACTGACTACCACTAGCGCCTCCAATCATTAACAAACCGCCGTATATCAATAAGATAAGTCCGAGACCTTTCCATAATTTATCCCAGCCATTGGAGTTAACACTTAGCGTATTGAGCGCGCCTAAATAAACGGCGCTTACAACCAATAATGCGCCCCACAACAATAAACTTACCCAGCCTGGAATAATACGCTCAAGCATCCAAATGGCTAATGCCAGCATCAACACACCAAACACGCTCTTAATATTGCTCATCCAACTGCCTGCTTTTGGCAATAAGCTACCTGCAGAGGTGCCAATAATAAGCAGTGGAATACCCATGCCCATACTCAGCGCAAAGAGTGCGCTACCCCCTAAAACGGGATCGCCATGTTGACCAATAAAGATCAGTGCCGCCGCCAGTGGAGGCGCTAAACAAGGGCCAACAATTAAACCTGAGAGTAGCCCCATTAATGCTGCGCCTACTATTTTGCCACTTTTCTGCCGATGGCTGATTTGATGCAAGCGATGTTGCACTGAATGTGGTAATTGCAGTTCGAATAATCCAAACATGGAGAGTGAAAGAACGACAAAAAGTGCACTAAAGCTACCAATGATCCATGGGTTTTGGAACATTGCTTGAATATTTTCACCGAGTAATCCTGTTAATACACCTGCAGTGGTATAAGTAATGGACATTGCCAATACATAAGCTAAAGATAAAACAAATGCACGATGAGTAGTGACCTGTTCCCCTTCCCCTACAATGATGCTAGATAAAATTGGGATCATTGGAAAGATGCAGGGCGTGAAAGATAGTAATAAACCCACACCAAAAAACAGTAATAAAATTTTGCCAAGGCTATCTTTCTCTAAACTCTGGGTGAGACGATCTTGCTCAGAATCAGTAAAGCCCGGTGGAATAGGGATGGTGTTTTGAACTGAATTAGTTGCCGTAGTTGCGGGTAAAGTGAGAGTAATTTCTTTTTCTATCGGCGGATAACAGATATTAAATGTCTCTGAACAGCCTTGATAATACGCTTTTAGGATGATTTGTTGCGCTGGAGAGGGTCGGCTCAGAGGTAATATCACCTCGGTATCAAACTTATAGACTTGCGTTAACCCAAAAAATGGGTCCATTTTATTTTCACCCGCAGGCAATAACACCGAAGTGATTTTGACATCTGCAGGGCTTAGAATTTCAAAACTAATCTTATCACGGTAAAGATAATTGCCCGGTGCAACAGCCCAACGAGCGGTGATCGTTTGCGGATCTGTGACCTCGGCAGAAAATACAAAAGCAGTGTCTACATCAGGCGGCACATCAAAATCATTGTTTATACCCAGACCCTCTAATAGTCCTGGGCGCGCTTGCGCGCTGATTGATAAAACCAATAATAGCAGTAAGAAGTATTTTTTCATAACAAAAGCAAGTTCCACAAAGCCATGTAGTAACGGACTATTCTAACAGCCGATTGTTGCAATACTTAATTAAATAACCTGACAAGGG
>CAYTAM010000309.1:0-1914 GCA_964435685.1 uncultured Methylophaga sp.
ACGGGTATATACCCATTATCGTAATTTTTTCACTTTATGACTACATCATTCAAGTCAAAATGTTTGTTTGCCCATGCGATTAATAATAGAACTGGCACCCCCATTAAGGCGGTTATTAAAAAGAATTGAGGATAGCCCATCACCTCTACCATAGTGCCAGAATAGCCCCCCAATACTTTAGGTAATAAAGTCATCAGCGAGCTGAAAATAGCATATTGCACTGCGGTAAATGAGATGTTGGTTAAGCTTGATAAAAAGGCGATAAAGGCAGCACTAGCTAACCCTGCCGATAGGTTGTCGGCAGAAATAACCAAATATAGCATTGGTAAATCATGCCCCATATTAGCTAACATCATAAATAATAAATTGGTTAATGACGATAATACTGCGCCTAGAAACAAAATACGCATCACCCCGAAACGCACTGCTAGTAAGCCCCCTAAAAAGCCGCCGATAAGTGTCATTGCCAAACCAAAACCTTTAACTACTGTGGCAATTTCAACTTTGGTAAAGCCCAGATCTTGATAAAACACATTAGCAATCACACCCAGTACAATGTCCGAAATACGATATAAACCGATTAATGCCAATAAAAGCCATGCTAATGACCAGCCGTAGCGTTGGAAAAAGTCCCTAATAGGTTCAATATAGGTTTGCTCAACTACTGTTTTCTTGATCACACCCGAACGAATAACCCCTTTAGCAATAATAGTGGCAACAGCCAAGCCCAAGACTAAACGACCTAGCTCAATAATAAAACCAGCTAAATGTTTGTTGGCAACAAGGTTGGTTAATGCTGGTTTGATAGTTTGATCTAAATCGGAGCTAAAGTAGAAGCTCACAACAAACCCTGCTACCGCTAATACAAATAACAATAAGAAGCCTAAATAGTCTTTTTGATTGTCTAATGCGTGATCATTTTGTTGCAGTTTAGGTTCTGAAATTATTAATGTTGTTACCACTCCAATTAACATGGTTCCAGCCATGACTAAGTAGCTCCACTTCCAGGCTGAGTAATTATATGCTTCCATCTCAGATCCCCAGTAGCTAGCAAGGAACAATACCCCTGCCCCTGCTATCAACATGCCTATTCGATAGCCAGCCACATAGGTGGATGCCATCAACGCCTGCAAATTACTTTCTGCAGATTCAATACGGTAGGCATCAATAACAATATCTTGCGTAGCAGAAGAAAAGCCTAATAATACTGCCCCCAATGCCATCATTGACAATACCACGCTAGCGGGATCAGTGAATGCCATGATGCAAATAGCGAGCATGACCATAATTTGAGAAAATAATAACCATGCACGACGGCGACCTAATACCTTGGTTAATACCGGCAACGGCAATTTATCGACTAACGGTGCCCAGACAAATTTGAATGAATAGCCTAAGGCCGCCCAACTAAAATAGGTGACAACAGAACGTTCTACACCCGCCTCACGAAGCCATAAGCTAAGTGATGAAAAGATCAGCAAAAGAGGAAGCCCCGCTGAAACCCCAAAAAATAACATCGTCACCACACGAGGATGTTTGAATGCTTTTATTGCCTCTAACCAACTTGCGGCACGACTGGTTTCACTCATATTTTGGACATGTCATAGTCATAATCAATAATTAATGGCGCATGATCTGAAAAGCTTTCATCCCGATAGATTTCGGTCGCCAATACTTTACCTTTAAGACTAGGCGACAACACATGATAATCAATCCGCCAGCCAACATTGTTTGCCCGTGCCTGACCGCGATTCGACCACCAAGTATATTGATGCTGTTGTTGTGCTAGCTCGCGAAAAGCATCCACAAAACCCACCTTATCAAATAAAGTATCTAGCCACGCGCGCTCTTCAGGTAAGAAGCCTGAATTTTTCTGATTGCCTTTCCAATTACGAATATCTTCATTTTTATGGG
>CAYTAM010000310.1:0-1890 GCA_964435685.1 uncultured Methylophaga sp.
CCCTGACTTCCTATTTTTGCCCTAAATCTTCACAGATTGAATGAACACGGGTATAGATGCACCTTTAAATATGTACATGGTATAAATTGCCGTTATGAATACACAAAACCACCATCAATATCGTTTGGCGATTGCTAGCTTATTGTTCTCAGCCAGTCTTTGGGGGCTGATTTGGTATCCGTTACGGTTATTAAATGAAGCGGGAATGAACCCAGTGTGGAGCTCACTGGTTATGTACTTGACCGCAGCTATTTTGACAATACCGATCTTGCGTCGACAAGCAAAACTAATGTGTCAACATCGTGTCGATTTATTTGCTTTAGCTGTTGCTGCCGGCATTACCAATGTCGCCTTTGTCGTTGCGCTGATTGAGGGTGAAGTGATGCGAGTGATGTTATTGTTTTATTTGTCGCCATTATGGACGGTATTACTTGGTCGCTGGTACTTAGGTGAACGCTTATCACGATCTGCGGTAGTGATGTTTGCCATTGCGATGTGTGGTTCAATAATAATGTTATGGAACGCGGAGATGGGCTGGCCGTGGCCCCATGGGGTGGCAGACTGGTTAGCTTTGATGGCAAGTATTGCTTTTTCAATTAATAATGTATTGGCAAGAAAGCTAGCGCCAGTACCAATGGGCGTAAAAACAGCTGTGGTATGGTGGGGTGTTGTTGTGACCTCAATTGTAGTTTTATTATGGCAGCAAATACCCATGCCCCATGTTGCGGCTACTGTTTGGCTGGCTGCAATATTGCTGGGGTTATTAGGCATTACGATTATGACTATTGCCGTACTCTATGGTGTTGGTAAAATGCCGGTGTCTCGCTCAGCAGTGATTATGTTATTCCAATTGATTGTTGCTGCCATTGCTACATGGCTATTAACCAATGAGGTGATGACACCGCAAGAATGGTTGGGTGGTAGCTTAATTTTAGTGGCAGCCTATGGTATTGCTCGAACAAAAATTAAAGTCACTTAAGGAGTCTCTGAACAAGTCATCAACTTATATCTAACGCCCAAAACATCTAGTTTCTGCGTTAAAAGACTTCGCAATAGCATGCTATTATCTGCATTTTACTCCTTAAAACTGAATATTTTTGACGCAAGCTATTTACCCCGGAGGTTACTTGGTTTAGTCCAGACTTAATCAGAACTTCCTTAAGGAACAGCAGTAGTTTTTAAAGAAAAGGTTAATAAAATGATTAAATCAATTGCTCATGCAAGTTTCTTGGTTGTGGATGTTAAGCAATCATTAGCATTTTATTGTGGTGTACTAGGCATTACTCAAAACATGACAAGACCAAATTTTCCATTTGATGGCGCATGGTTAGATTTGGGAGAAAGTGGACAGCAATTGCACTTAATGCAGTTACCCAACCCAGATCCAAAAGAAGGTCGCCCCGAACATGGTGGTAAGGACAAGCATGTTGCGCTAGTGGTAGATGACTTAGAGGCATTGGCAGAAAAATTGGGGGCTGCAAATATTACATTTTCGCGAAGCAAATCAGGACGAGCAGCTTTCTTTTGCCGCGATCCTGATGGCAATGCCTTGGAGTTTGCCGAAGACTTTATTATGGGCAAGAACTGAAGGTTTTAGCGGGTAATTTTAACTTTCAATAACTTACAGACTTACCCACATTTCCTGTGGATAAGTCTGTGAATAACGCTTAAAAAAAGGCTTATGTCATTATTCTGTAACAGTAGCGCTTAGATTGGCTAAAAAACAACCAACCAACAAAACATGAATAAATTCATTACGTTACAATACACTTTATTGAAATCAACAACTTACAGCTGATAGTTGTTACAGCTTTATAACAGTTAGGTCTAATCTTGAATAACTTTTTATATGTCAAGTATTAATGGGCTGTTTTTTAAGGAAGCTCTGAT
>CAYTAM010000311.1:0-1885 GCA_964435685.1 uncultured Methylophaga sp.
ACAGATTGAATGATTTTGGGTATATACTGAAATCCCAAGACATAATAAATTTCAATAAAATTTATTATTCCTAATTGTAAGAAAATCAAACAGGAGATCTCGTTTGGAGTTTTTTAGTTTATTTGTTACTCAATTACAAAATCCAGTTTTGGCATTTTTGCTTATCGGTATAGTTGTTTCATTCTTAAATAGTAAGCTACATATCCCTGAAGCCATCTATCAATTCTGTGTATTTGTACTTCTAGTTAAAATTGGAATGCAGGGTGGTATCGCCATCCGTGTGTCTGACTTTTCAGATATAATCATCCCTGCTCTTTTCAGCACAACTTTAGGCGTTGGTATTGTTTTGCTGGGCTCTATTACGCTAGCTAGGATCCCAGGGATAAAAAAAGATGATGCTTTTGCTACATTAGGGTTATTTGGTGCAGTAAGTGGCTCTACGCTAGCAGCTAGTATGATTATTTTGAGTGAAGAAGAGATCTTTTATGAAGCTTGGGTTGCTGCACTGTACCCATTTATGGATATCCCTGCTCTAGTTTTAGCAATTGTTTTAGCAAACATGCACATGAACAAGAAGAGAAATGGAGAAAAAACGAAAGTTGCTATATGGCCTATCGTAAAAGAGTCACTTCAAGGTGCGGCCTTAACAGCGCTAATTATAGGTCTAGTGCTTGGCTGGCTCACCAGACCAGAAAAAGTCTTTGCAGAATTTTATGAGCCACTCTTTGGAGGTCTTTTGACAATACTAATGCTTAGCATGGGTATGGAGGCTGCAAAACGCATAAAAGAAGTCTTTAGAACCGCACACTGGTATATTATCTTCTCCATTGTAGGCCCAATCACACATGGCTTTATGGGATTTGGTTTAGGATATATTGCCCACCTTTTAGTTGGCCTTAGTCCTGGCGGCGTTATATTGTTAGCAGTAATGGCGGCTTCAAACTCTGATATTTCAGGGCCCCCGACTATTCGAGCTGGAATACCAACAGCAAACCCTTCGATTTATATCGGCACCTCAACAGGGTTAGGATCAATAGTAGCAATTGCTATTTGTATTCCGCTATTTTTGACATTGGGTAAAATAGTTTTTAATATATAAATAACAGGAGATAAATCAATGCGTAGTGACATCGAATATCAACTAGTTACAATCATAACTGAATCTATACTCGAGAAAAAAATAGCTGAGGATTTGGATGTTTTAGGCGCACATGGTTATACAATTACAGATGTTAGAGGTAAGGGTGATCATGGTGTGCGCAGTTCAGATTGGGGCACAAATAAAAATATTCGCATCGAAATAGTATGTTGTATTGAGGTATCTGAGAAGATTTTGCAGCATATGCAGCAGAATTACTTTACCAACTATGCCATCATCGCATTTAAGCATCACGTTGATGTGGTAAGAAAAGATAAGTTTTAAGGCTCAAGCAAACTCATTATAAATGGCTAAAACCTACAGTTTGGATGATAATATGTGTGCAGAGAGGAGCTATTATATTGTTTTGGATAAAGCTACGCGCTCTGCAACGCTAGCAGGTATTTTTTCCATTGCCTCAATTTTCTCTAGCGCTGTTAATAGACCGCATCTGTTTGCTAACTGAATACTTAACCCCGGTTGTGCATTCATTTCTAGCTGAGTCCCATGTTTTGGCTGCAACCAAAACCTTCTTTTTCCGTAGTTCGATGGATGTAAGGCTCCTCAATTGAGAGACCGGTACTAAGTGCGAACACGGGCAAAGACTCCAAGCATTAAAATTCGAATAGTCAACAGAGCCCGAGCTCGTATTTGCAAGGTAGAATTAGCTTATGACCACTATAAACAAAGCCCCAGATGAAATCAATATCGGTGTTGATACCGGCAAACATCAACTTGATATTTATA
>CAYTAM010000312.1:0-1874 GCA_964435685.1 uncultured Methylophaga sp.
GCACTATTTTCTGCATTCCCTAAATCACACTTAGGTTTTTAGAGATGCCCATATAACAAAAACAAATAATTAACTGTGTTTTTATTATTTGTAATTATAAGTAAGTCGCTTTAAACTATACGCCATTAATACTATAATTTACTTAGGAAATAATTTATCGTGACCAAGCACATTTTTAAATCTCTAACCCTGCTAACTACCCTAGCAGTTAGTTCAACCGTCTTTGCTACCAATGGCTATTTGGCGCATGGTTACGGCATCAAATCAAAAGGGATGGCAGGTGCAGGGATCGCATTACCACAAGACACCCTCATTGGGGCAACAAATCCAGCGGGGATCGCCTTTGTCGGTGATCGCCTTGATCTGGGTGTCTCGATATTTAGCCCACGGCGCAGTTACGATGTAACCGGCAACCCATCTGCAAACCCACAAGAGCCACGACTTGCTCCGGGTAAAGTGAATAGTGATCGTGACTATTTTATTATTCCCGAATTTGGCATGACATGGCAGTTAGACGATCATAAAGCAGTGGGTATTACCGTTACCGGTAATGGCGGCATGAATACTAACTACGGATCTAGTGATAATACTTTCGGTGGTGGCGCAGCGGGCATTGATTTATCACAATTATTTATCGCTCCTACTTTTTCTTATCGTTTTAACAATGATGCCGCCATTGGTGTTTCTGCTATTTTGGCTTATCAAGCTTTTGAAGCTAAAGGTTTAAGCCAGTTTGCAAGTTTATCAAATAGCCCATCTGATTTAACCGATAATGGTCATGACAGTTCGTATGGTGCCGGTATAAATCTTGGCTTTATTTTGCCTGTTGGCACTCAAGTTACCCTAGGGGGTGGTTATCGTTCCCGTATTTATATGACAGAGTTTGATGACTATAAAGGTCTATTCGCCGAACAAGGCGGTTTTGATATTCCCGCGTCTGCCACTATCGGTTTAGCATGGCAAACAACTGAAAGCCTGACCGTGTTATTAGATATACAAAAAACATGGTATAGCCAAGTCGACTCGATTGGCAACAGCATGCTGCCCGCAA
Organism: uncultured Methylophaga sp.; assembly: GCA_964435685.1. GTDB lineage: Bacteria > Pseudomonadota > Gammaproteobacteria > Nitrosococcales > Methylophagaceae. The sequence goes on from CAYTAM010000312.1 coordinate 1,052, forward strand.
TGGCTACCTGTGGCGGCGCTAAATTTGGGGGCGCAGCTACTCACCCTTCATGCCTTGGTGGCAATAACGGCATTGGCTTTGGTTGGGAGGATATGACCACCGTTAAACTAGGTGTGCAATATCAAGCTTCAAATGACTGGACATGGCGTGCGGGTTATAGTCATGGCAACCAACCCATTCCTGATTCTGAAGTATTCTTTAATATTCTAGCACCTGGTGTAATGGAAGAACATTTCACCATAGGCTTCACCAAAAAGCTTGATGGCGGTCGCCAAGAAATTAACTTTGCAGCGATGTATGCGCCAGAGCACAATGTAAAGGGCGCCATTAGCCCGACACAAACGGTTGAATTAGAAATGAAGCAATATCAACTGGAGTTAGGTTGGTCATTATTGTTCTAAACTCTCCTTTGTTCCAAAATACAAAAATAGCGGCAACTTATGCCGCTATTTTTTTGGCTATCATTCAAGCTTTCCATATCCCTATTCAATAAAACCAGCATATCTACGGAGTAGCGGTAGCTCAGCTCTTCCAAAAAATCTCTGGCGTGGCACTAATATTGCACTATTTTCTATATAAACATTGTTTAATTGGAAATGAGCATTACTGTGAATATGAAAATTACACCGACATCAGAAGAAATTCGCATGAAAGAAGAGGATTTTATTGTCTCCAAAACGGATGCTAAAGGCAAAATAACCTACTGCAACGAAATCTTTATTTATTTTTCGGGTTATGAGTAAGTCGATCTTATCGACCAGCCGCATAATATTTTATTCGCCACCCTGATATGCCACGATCTGTTTATCGCATGATGTGGGCC
>CAYTAM010000313.1:0-1872 GCA_964435685.1 uncultured Methylophaga sp.
ACTTGAATAATAATAAAGGGAATCACGCCTCGATAGATTGTTGTTAACTCAAGGGTAGGCGCACTGGCTTTTAAATAAAATAACGCAAATCCGAATGGGGGCGTTAAAAATGAGGTTTGCAGGTTGAGTGCAATTAGTAAGGCAAACCATAGTGGATCTAAGCCTAGATGAATGGCAACAGGTGCAATGATAGGCACCACTATAAAACAGATCTCAATAAAATCTAGGAAGAAACCTAAAATAAAGATCAGTAACATGCTGATGACTAGAAAACTCCATTTGCCACCGGGTAAACCGTTGAAAAAATCGAAAATAAGATCATCACCTCCCATGCCGACAAACACTAAACCAAATGCAGTTGCACCGATTAGAATTAAAAATACCATGCTAGTTAGACGGGTGGTTTGCTGTAGCGCATTTTGCAAATTGGCGAGGTTTAGTCTCCGATGAATAAGGGCAAGCAACAAGGCACCGAATGCACCGACAGCAGCTGACTCGGTAGGAGAGGCGATGCCAAAGAATATTGAGCCTAATACCGCTAAAACTAAAGCCAAAGGTGGTAACAGGCTTTTGAATACTTTGAATAACAGATCTTCATCATTAGTATTAACTTCAATTGCAGGTGCTAATTCAGGGTGTCGCCATGCAATAAAACCAATATAGAGCATATAAGCTAATACCAGCATCATGCCCGGTACAGCGGCGGCAATAAATAGCTGACCAACGGGTACGCCAATCACATCACCTAATAAGATCAAAATGATGCTAGGTGGGATAATTTGCCCCAGTGTGCCGGATGCGGCAATGGTACCGCCGGCTAAAGTTGGCGCATAGCCATGTTTTAACATGGCAGGTAGGGCAATTATTGCCATGGTGACGACCGATGCGCCTACCACACCGGTCGTGGCAGCTAATAATGCGCCTACGGCAACCACTGAAATAGCTAAACCACCCCGTATTCGGCCAAATAAACGTCCCATAGTTTCGAGTAGCTCTTCAGCGATCCCTGATTTTTCTAGAATCACACCCATAAAAACGAATAATGGTACCGCCAATAAGGTGAAGTTGGTCATAATACCCCAAATTCTTAATGGCAATAGGTTGAAGAAATCTAAACCCAGAAAGACACTACCAAAAGCTAGGGCAACGGCACCTAATGTAAATGCAACCGGAAAGCCTGCTAACAATAAAAGAAACAAAGCCGCAAACATGACTAAAGCCCATACTGCCATTATTTGGCCTCGGTAAGTTTAAGAATATTTTTTAGTAACCCAGAAAAACCCTGCAAAATAAGCAAGCCAAAGGCAATTAATAAACTGCCTTTAAGTAGATAACGATAGGGTAAGCCACCAGGATCGGGCGATCCTTCATTGTAATAAAATGCATTTTCTACAAATGGCCATGCAGTGATTAAAATAAGCACACAAAATGGCAGCAACAAAAATAACGTGCCTAAAATATTAATCCATGCCCGCTGTTTATCGGAAACGAAACGACTTTGGTAAAGGATGTCGACACGGACATGTTCGTCATATTTGAGGGTATAAGCCGAACCCAGTAAAAATATCAATGCAAATAAATGCCATTCTAGTTCTTGTAATGCCACCGAGCCTTGCTGAAACAGATAACGCATCGCCACGTCATAACAAATAAGTAATACTAGTGCTAGCACTAACCATGAGGCTGTTTTTCCTACCCACTCGGTAAGGGTGTCAATAGTTCTAATAATAGTTTTCATTGTGTGATAGTACATGAATCACACAACTTCATGTATTATGATACTATGATCCGTAATCATTCAATCTGTGAAGGTTCAGGGCAAATAGGAAACCAGAACAAGGCGTAATGTGCAGGCACAAAAAATATGCTCCT
>CAYTAM010000314.1:0-1866 GCA_964435685.1 uncultured Methylophaga sp.
TCTTTGTGTTAAGTTTACTTCCACTCATGCTTGGAAGTTTAAATTTAAGTCTGACAATTACTCTTGCATTTTAGTTTGGTATTTTGCGACATGGTGCATAAGTGTGATCAGATCAGCTAAGAAATTCAATAAGCTCACTAGAAAAGTCACCTAAATGAAACGCGCCCAACAAATCCTACAATCCACCTTTGGTTATGACGAGTTTCGTCATGCCCAGCAAGAGATTATTCAGACTTTGCTTGATGGCGGTGATGCTTTGGTGTTGATGCCTACCGGTGGTGGTAAGTCCTTGTGTTATCAGATCCCGGCTTTGGTGCGTGACGGCACGGCGATTATTGTTTCACCTTTGATTGCGTTGATGCAGGATCAGGTGGATGCGTTGCAGCAGTTGGGCATTAAGGCGGCGTTTTTAAATTCTAGTCAACGTGTGGCTGAGGCGCGCGCTATTGAGCAGCAGTTGCTTGCTGGTGAGTTAGATCTACTTTATGTTGCACCTGAGCGATTATTGATGCCACCAATGCTGGACTTGATCGATCAATGCCAAATTGCCTTGTTTGCTATTGATGAAGCGCATTGTGTATCGCAATGGGGACATGATTTTCGGCCTAATTATCAACAGCTCAAATTATTGCATCAGCGCTATCCAGATGTACCACGTATTGCACTTACGGCAACTGCCGATCAGCGAACGCGTGATGAGATTATTGCCCAGCTACAATTAGGTGATGCTCAGGTTTTTGTGAATAGCTTTGATCGTCCTAATATTCATTATGCTATTACAGAGGGTAATAATCCGAAACAGCGTTTGTGGAAATTTCTTGAACAGAATCACCCAAATGATGCCGGTATTGTTTATTGCCTATCGCGTAAAAAAGTAGAACAGACAGCCGAGTGGCTGGCGGATCAGGGGCGCTTAGCCTTGCCTTATCATGCTGGATTGCCACAAGAAGTACGGCAGCAGAACCAGCAACGGTTTTTACGAGAAGATGGTGTCATTATTGTGGCAACCATTGCCTTTGGTATGGGCATTGATAAGCCCGACGTGCGTTTTGTGGCTCATTTGAGTTTACCGAAAAGTATTGAAGCGTATTATCAAGAAACAGGGCGGGCCGGGCGTGATGGCGAACCGGCTAACGCATGGATGTCGTATGGCTTGCAAGATGTAATTACCTTGAGACAATTTACCCAAGACTCCAATGCCGACCAACAACATAAACGTGTTGAGCATCATAAATTGGAATCAATGTTGGGTTTGTGCGAATTAACCAGCTGCCGAAGACATACATTACTCGCTTATTTCGATGAGCAAGGCGATGAAAAATGCGGTCATTGCGATAATTGCCAGAACCCGCCTGAAAAATGGGATGGCACTGAACCCGCACAAAAAGCCTTATCCTGTATTTATCGAACCGACCAGCGTTTTGGGGTGAATTATATTGTTGATATTTTGCTGGGTAAAAGTGATGAACGTATTCAACGTAACGGCCATGATCAGTTAAGCACCTTCGGAATAGGTACTGACTTTTCAGTAGCCGAGTGGCGCGGCGTATTTAGGCAATTAATCGCATTAGGTTTTCTTGATATAGATATGGAGCGCCATGGTGCATTACGCTTGACGGAAAAATGTCGGCCATTATTGCGTGGCGAACACAAGTTAGCATTAAGAAAGCAAGCCAAAGCAGAAAAAGTAGCCAAAAAATCAAAACAGACAATAACGCTTAGACCGCAAGATAATCCACTTTGGGAAGCATTACGAGCATTACGAACAACATTGGCAGAGGAGCATGGTGTGCCCTCATTTGTGATTTTCCATGATTCAACGCTACAAGAAATGGTCAAAAAACGCCCTCAAACCCTAAATGATTT
>CAYTAM010000315.1:0-1847 GCA_964435685.1 uncultured Methylophaga sp.
TAGTTATCAAAATTAATGAAAAACAGCGTGCCCTAGTGTCTTTTGTAAGCCAAGGTTTGTTTTAGTATTGATAATGATCGGTGCTGCTGTAGCCACTTTAATATTATCTTCATCACCGATTTGCTTATAAATAACCAATAAAACAAGCGCGTCGGCAGGATCATCTAGTTGCAGTGATTGTAAATCATCATCGCTAAACTCAATATCATAATCCATACCCAGCGTTTGTGGTGAGATAACAGACATAGAGAAATCAGTATCTGAGACAGACTGTAACCAATGAACGGTGGGTTCATCATTGGCTGATTGATGAAATAATTTTAGCTGTGTTTGCTCAGATAAACCAATTAACCCCTTAGGAAACTGAATAATATTAGTTGTATTAAAAGTTTGAGTATCCATATTTGTACCTAAATTTAAAAATAAAATTTACTGGGCCTTAACAAGTTTATTGAATCCTGTTGAAACCTATTGCATACACATGCAGGATATGTACCAAAGGCAAAATAATGACATTGGCAATGTAACAATAATATTGCTTTATAGTGGTTAGACAGGTAGTCTAAAGCTATTATTTATAATGAGTTGAGATTAAATGGTGCGTAAACCTTTTATCGCGGGAAATTGGAAAATGAATGGCTCTAGTGCAAGTAATGTACAATTGCTTGACGGTATTTTGGCAGATGCGGAGAGTTTTTCATCTGTTGATGTTGCGCTGTTCCCCCCCGCTGTATATTTACAACAAGTTCAACAACGCTTGCAAGGCACATCAATAGCTTGGGGAGCGCAAAATCTTTCCCAATTTAAACAAGGTGCATACACGGGTGAAATATCTGCACCCATGCTCAATGATTTCGGTTGCCAGTATGTGCTGATGGGGCACTCCGAACGACGTTGCTTATATGCAGAAATCGGCTTAGATCAACTGGTGCTAGATTATATCATCGCCGACAAATATGGCGTTGCAATAAAAGAGGGCATTACCCCTATTGTATGTATAGGCGAAAGCCCAGAAGAGCATCAACAAGGCAAGACAGAAGAGGTTATTTTGCGCCTTGTCGATATTATTATTGAACACAGTGGTGTTAAAGCATTGTCGCAAACCATCCTAGCTTATGAACCGGTATGGGCAATAGGAACCGGTAAATCTGCCACACCAGAATGGGCGCAAGATGTACACACACTCATGCGTGAGCGCATTGCCAAGCATGATCAAGCTACCGCTGAATCAGTACAAATACTTTACGGCGGCAGCGTAAAAGGGGATAATGCGTCCTCTTTATTTTCAATGCCTGATATTGATGGCGGACTTATTGGTGGTGCATCATTAGATGCTGATGAGTTTGTCGCAATTTGTCAGGCAGCAGCTAGTATTTAGGTTAAAAAAATGGATGCATTAATTCTTGTAGCACACATTGTCATATCAGTATTTCTTGTTGGCTTGATTCTAATTCAACACGGCAAAGGCGCAGATGCTGGTGCTGCCGCATTAGGTGGAGGTGGCGGTGCTTCAACCAGTGTATTCGGTAGCCAAGGATCAGCGTCTTTCTTATCACGAAGTAGCGCTGTTTTAGCGGCCGCTTTTTTTATCACCAGCCTGACATTAGCCTATTTCTCAAACCAAGCAAAACCGGTTGATAGCGTTACCGAATCAGTAATGATTACTGAAACTGTAGAGACAGCGCCAACAGCACCAAGCGACTTACCTGACCTTCCACAATAGCTATACCCATAATCATTCAATCTGTGAAGATTCAGGGCAAAAATAGCAAGTCAGAGCAAGGCGTAATGCGCAGGTAATGACTAGTCCTTTATGTCCATGGATGGAGATACTGTCTTAAAAAGCA
>CAYTAM010000316.1:0-1840 GCA_964435685.1 uncultured Methylophaga sp.
TAAAAACATGCGGGAGTGACGGAAAATATAAACCTGCAGTTTCAATGATTATGGGTATAAACGAGTAATTATCGTTAACAGACTAGCATTTTTGTGCAGATAAAACCTTGAACCTATACCCAAAAATTATAACGCACTTGGAAATATTTGCTGCTTTAGCTCTTCATTGGTGCTTGACTCGGTGTGTTGTAATAAAATATCGTAATAACGCCGAATATTTCTAATATAATGCACGGGTTCACCGCCACGGGCATAACCATGACGTGTTTGTTCATACCATTCCCTTTTACTTAATAGTGGTAGATGTGCTTCAACATCGATCCACAAATCAGGATTGGCGCCACTGCCTTGAGTTAATTTACGGGCATCTTCTAGATGCCCCAGACCAATATTATATGCCGCTAGTGCCAGCCAAGTACGATCGGGATCAACTAGGCGCTCAGGCAAGCGTTTTTTTAGCGATGCTAAATAGGCTGCTCCTCCTGTTATGCTTTGAGCGGGATCGGTTCTATCCTCAACCTTCATTTGTTTCGCAGTAGCATTTGTTAGCATCATCAACCCCCTTACACCTGTGGGTGAAACAGCCTGATGGTTCCAATGTGATTCTTGATATGACACGGCGGCAAGTAAGCGCCAGTCAATATTGAACTCTGATCCTGCTTGTTCAAATAGGATTTGATATTCTGGTAAGCGGGTTAATATTCGACGCTTAATAGCACGGGTATCAACATAATCAAAATGACGGATATGACCATAATATCTCTCTTTTAATAGGTTAAGTTCACCCGATTCATCAAGTTGATCGAAGAATACCACCATTTCATTATAGAGCGTACCATCTTCAGCAAGAGGCATCGCCCAAGCCAAGGCTTGTGGATCAGATATGTTAAAAGCAACACGAAGTTCAGGAAAGCGTATTTGATGAGCAGCCACCTCGTTTGAATCCGCAATGGTATAATCAATAAGTTCTAATTGCACTAACTCAAGTAGACCGCTACTATCAAGTTCAGTATTTTCTGTCCAAATAAGTGAAGGAATTTCTTGTTGATGTAACTGTAATTGCTCCACATGACTGCTTGCCGCAACAACTTCTAATTGTCCATCAGCTAGATCGGTAAGGTTTTTAGGCCTTTGTGTTCCTAAGCGATATACAAATTGCTGAGTGACTTGTTGGTATACTGGGCCAAATCGAATAATATCTTTACGAGCAGGGGTCACGGTAAGCCCTGCCGCCGCAATATCTGCCTCGCCTTGTTCAATGAGCTTAAGCATATCACCTAAATTATCGGGCACAATAATTTTGAGTGTAACATTAAGATGCTGGGCAAATCGTTTTACCAGCTCATATTCAAAACCCGCTAACTCCTCAGCTTTCACATGGTAAGTTGTAGGGCCGTAACGAGTAAGAACACGTAACTCCCCCCGCTCAAGAATTTCTTCTAAATGTGGTTGCGCTTCTCCACAAGCAATTAGCAAGATGAATGGAATAAATAATAGACTAATAAATTTCAAGTATCATCCTTATTAATTTTTATTGATTATCGCCTCATATTGACTATTTTGCACTGTTTAAGTTTTTATCAGGAGTAAAGTTATTGTTTTTATTGATGCATAGTCGTTTATATTGTAGTGGTCAAGTATTAATGCAGAAAAATTAAGCCGCTTTTTTCAATTGCAAAAAAGCAGGCTGTTCTATTATTTCCCCCCGGGATGATATATAATTGTTTAGTCCCTCGGTCTTCTGGTGTATCATTATCTCAACTAAAGGAGACTAACTTATGGGAAATATACCCAAACAACTTCAAACTAGAGACTCAAAGCGTTCAAAATTATCATTAAT
>CAYTAM010000317.1:0-1839 GCA_964435685.1 uncultured Methylophaga sp.
AGTCTTGCTTGTGCTGAGATCCCGGCTAAAAGCTTACCGGGATGACGAGGATTTTTTTGCAATTTCAATGATCACGGGTATAAATATATAGGCAAATAATTAAATTTCAAGTTCAACTTATTTGCAATAAGCCTAAAACGCCTTCTAAGCCACAATAATTAAGTGTTGTCATCGCCTCATCCTGCACTTTAGGTTTGGCGTGATATGCGATACTCAACCCTGCTTGTTGCATCATTAATAAATCATTAGCACCATCACCCATAGCGACAACTTGAGAAGGTGAAATCGCAAGCTCCTTGCATTTACTTAACAAAAAATCTGCCTTGGCCTGAGCGCCACAAATTTCACCTTCAAGCTCACCGGTAAGCCGATCGTTATATTCACCTAACACATTGGCCATTGTAAAATCTAAACCTAACCGTTGTTTTAAACGCTCGGTAAAAAATGTAAACCCGCCAGAAACCAGTGCTGTTTTAATGCCTTGTTGCTTAAGCTTAGCCAACATAATATTGGCACCGGGGTTTAACTGTAGGCGCCGTTGGTACACTTTCTCTAAGGCACTGACCTCTAGCCCTTTTAATAACGACACCCGCTGGCGCAATGAAGTTTCAAAATCAATTTCACCTCGCATTGCTGATTCGGTGATTTCAGCGACTTGTGGCTTAACATTTATAAAATCAGCAATTTCATCAACACACTCTATATTAATTAATGTTGAATCCATATCCATTACTAACAATTTAACGGACTCAGGCTCAAATACTGCAGGAATAACATTAATATCAAATTGATACTGATTACGCAGTAATTGTAAATCTTGTTTGCTTACTGGCTGTTGTGTTTTAACAGATGAAAAACACTCATTAGATTCAACAACGCCATTTATATCTATTGCTATTTGTTGTGCGTGGTTAGTGGTAAGATTTTGACCTTGTAGTATTAAATTCATCTGATTTATTTCCAAAGATAAAAAATAGCGACACCGCATAACAGTATCGCCAACAAGGATCCAAATTATTGCGGTTAAAATTATGGCTTAATAGCTACGTTATTGTAACGCGCTAAACTGTCCATAATTTCTACTTTGGCTTCTGCTTTTCCTACCCAGCCATCAAGCTTTACCCATTTGTTTTTTTCTAGATCTTTATAATGCTCAAAAAAATGTGCCAATTTATCAAGTGTACGTTGTGCTATATCACCAATATCTTGTACATCGTCATACATAGGATCATGTGGAACAGCAATAACTTTGGCATCTTCACCTGCTTCATCTGTCATTTGCAACATGCCAACAGGGCGACATTGCACAACACTACCACTGATTAAAGCATAAGGGCTCATTACCAATACATCAACAGGATCACCATCATCGGATAATGTGTGTGGAATATAGCCATAATTACATGGGTAGAACATGGCCGTATTCATAAAACGGTCAACAAACAAAGCGCCCGTTTCTTTATCCACTTCATATTTAACAGGATCAGAATTCGACGGTATTTCAATAATAACGTTTATATCATCAGGTAGATTTTTGCCTGAGCCGACGCGATCAAGGTTCATAGGGGTGTACTCCGAATAATAAAAACGGATAATTATATACCCAAATTACGTGAAGGTGCAGATTTCAGAGATGAGTTTGAGACAGCGTGTGAACAAGAGAGGCTACTAAATGAAGCTCTGAGTAAGTGATGAACTCATACCTCACGCCCAAAATATCCAGTATGCGTGCTAAAAATATGCAACTTGAATGGTCACGGGTATATACCCATAATCATTCAATCTGTGAAGATTCAGGGCAAAAATAGCAAGTCAGAGTAAGGCGTAATGTGCAGGTAA
>CAYTAM010000318.1:0-1835 GCA_964435685.1 uncultured Methylophaga sp.
TTCAGCTTCAGCTTCATACAATGGCAACAACTTAACCATCAATTCATTGATATAAAGCCCGCACAGTACGGCTTCCGCTTTTAATATATAGCGTGGCTCATGCGCTTCTGCAGAGGTTAATGTCAATAATTCACTTCGTCCCATCCATGATAGCAATAATGGCTGATAGAGTTGATACAAACCCATTTTACTACGTTTCTTTTGCCTAACACCTTTGGCTACAAGGCTGACCCTTCCATATTGTTCACTAAATACATCTAATAGTAAGCTTGTTTCACGGTAAGGTCGCTGATGCAAAATAAAACACGGTGTTAATGCTATCATGGCTATTTACAACTCGTCGGTATAACCCAAGTTTTTCAGCATCCGTTCATTATCGCCCCAGCCTTCGCGCACTTTAACCCATAGCCGTAAAAATACTTTTCGACCAAATAGATTTTGCATTTCAATTCGTGCGCCTTTACCTACTGACTTGAGTAACTCACCTTTTTTACCAATAACAATCGATTTTTGCCCGTCACGCTCAACATAGATAACAGCACCGATACGAACCAATTTTTTTTCATCATCAAACTGTTAGATTTCTACGGTTATCGAGTAAGGTAATTCTTGTCCTAAATGACGAAATAATTGCTCTCGCACTAATTCCGAGGCTAAAAATCGTGAGCTACGATCGGTCAATTGATCTTCTGGAAAGATCAGCTCACCTTCAGGCATTAATTGTGTTATTTCTTGTTCTAGTTGTTCCATATTCGAACCACGGCGGGCAGAAATAGGCAATACATTAGCAAACTCAAATTTCTCGGACAAATGTTCAATATGAGGCAACATGACATCCTTATCTTCTAACTTATCCATTTTATTGATAACTAAAATAACAGGCGCTTTGGCACTCTCTTTTAAGCGCTCTAAAACACGCTCATCTTCTTCCGTCCAATTCATACCATCTACAACAAATAAAATCACATCCACATCATTAATTGATGCTGCCGCCGCACGGTTCATATACCGCTTCATTGCGCGTTTATCATCAATGTGAAGTCCTGGTGTATCCACATAAATTAGCTGGCTGTTGTCTGATGTTTTAATGCCTAAAATGCGATGGCGTGTTGTTTTAGGCCGACGAGAAGTAATACATAATTTTTGACCTAGAACGCGATTGATTAAGGTTGATTTACCTACATTGGGACGACCTATTATCGACACATAACCTGATTTAAATGTACTGTCGGTCATAATTTCCCTTCTAATAAAGTCAGCATCCGCTCCGCTGCTTTTTTCTCGGCTTTTCGATGACTGTTGCCTTGTGCAATAACAGGCTTGTTTAAAAGATCAACTTGGCAGGATGCCTCAAACAAAGGCTGATCATCCTTAGTTTTTAACTCGATAACACTGTATATGGGCAGCGATTGTTTTCTACTTTGTAATAATTCTTGTAGACGTGTTTTAGGATCTTTAATGATTTCATCTATGTCAATGGAATTTAATCGTTCATCAAATAAACGTAGGATCAATGATTTTGCTTGTTCTAAGCCACTGTCTAAGTAAAAAGCACCCAAAATCGCTTCCACCGCATCCGCTAAAATTGATTCACGCCGAAAGCCGCCACTTTTCAATTCACCGGGACCAAGAATCAATACCTCACCCAAATTTAATTCTCTAGCAATTTCAGATAATGTAACACCTTTAACCAGTGAAGCGCGTAAGCGGCTAAGTTTGCCCTCTTTTACATCAGCAAAGCGCTTAAACAAAGCATCGGCAATCACAAAACCTAAAATATCATCACCTAAATACTCTAAACGTTCATTATTAATAGATCCTACACTGCGGTGAGT
>CAYTAM010000319.1:0-1804 GCA_964435685.1 uncultured Methylophaga sp.
TGGGTATAGATCCCAAAAGTAGGGGGCTAGCACCCCCCTGTTTTAATCTGCGAGGCAACGGTTTCTCCCCGCCTCTTTAGCGCGATACAATGCGGCATCAGCGCGTTTAAACACATCTTCAATGCTATCATTAGGTCGAAAGGTGGCTAGTCCGGCTGAAGCGGTAATAGGAACGGGCTTATGTTCATAGTGAAATTTTGAATTTTGAATTTTTTCACGAATTTTATTGGCTAAGCTTAACGCATCTTCCAACCGTGTTTCAGGAAATATACCAACAAACTCTTCACCGCCAAAACGTGCAATAAAATCAGCATCACGTGTTACCTGCATAAAGAGGCGAGCAATTGTTTTTAATACTTTATCCCCCGCTGCATGACCATAGCTGTCATTGACACGTTTAAAAAAGTCTATATCCCATACCACAAGGCTAAGTGGTTTTTGATAACGTTGCCAACGAATAAATTCTTTTTCAATATTTTCATTCAGTGCTTGGCGGTTCCAAATGCCGGTTAATGCATCTTTTAACGCTAATTCGCGTGATTTAGTAGCTGATTCACGCAAAAGTACACTTTCATCTTCCATTTCTGTTAGGCGTTTATTTAATTCACGGATCTGTTGTTGTGATTGTTCAAAGCGATCACGATCTGATTGACGATAATTTTCAAAATGTTGGTTAAGAAAATCTAAACGTTCGGTGACAGTCGATTTTAATGTCTCAAGATCATCTGCTTTATCAACATGCCCACGAAGACCTTGAACTTCTTCTTCCACTGCTTGGCTAATAGCATGACGTTCTTTAAATGCTTTTAGATCGCTACTACTGGTTTCTCTAATATGTTCATCTAGGGACTGTAACTTGGAGGTAAGTGCTTCCAAAAACTGTTGGTATTCCAGCTTCTCAGTGACTGCCTGTGAACCCAATAAACTGACAATTTCAGCAATATTATTAATAACAGCTGGTAGCTGTTGATCGCTAATGCCATGCTCTATCTCATGGCGTATTTTGGTTGCTTTTTTACTTAAATCAGTAGGCAGGGATAAGCGTTCTAACAGCTCCATCAACACAAGATGATTAGGTATGCCAGCCGCATCTGTAAAGCCATCACCGGCTTCAATAACAGCTTCTATACCATCTGGATCAACCAATGTGCCTGTTAGTGCGTCACTATCATCTGCTGATTTACCTCGTCCAAACAAGTTAAAACTAAACCCTGAAGACGCTTTGCTGGGCATAGCTAAATTAATGCAACTATCAAGTAGTGATAATACCTTTGGAACGAGTTGATCTACCGTGTTATCGGCTGTTTCAAGTTGCTTAATAAGCGCTGTTGTTTCGGATTTGAATTTCTTGGGTATTTGTAATGAGCCAAGCAGTTCAGCTAGGATCTGACCTGCTACCTCACCATCACTAATATCGGTATCCATTACGCTGATTGCGCGCTCCATTTTTTGAAGGATCAGCTCAATACCCTGATGGTCTTTGCTACCTTTTAACACGCCACGTAGTGATTTAAGTTGTGTGTCTAATGCGGGATCTATACCCTCTGCTGCAAGTGCAAGGCGACCTAAACTACGTTCTAGCAGTTCATCATAACGTTGCTGTTGTTCAAGCTCCGTAAGTGTTTTATAATACTTCTGCTTCCACTCTTCTAACTGCTGTACGGTATTGTCACTTGCCATGCCGTAATAGATCCTTAAAATATATCTATACCCATAATCATTCAAGTTGCAGATGATCTTGTAGAAACCTCGTCATCCCCGAGATCTTTTATCGGGGATCTATGGCGGTAACACTAGACTCCCG
>CAYTAM010000320.1:0-1803 GCA_964435685.1 uncultured Methylophaga sp.
AACATTGTAACGAAGTGCTGGCTTGCTAGCTTTTGGTCTGTTGTTACAGATTGAATGATTACGGGTATATAAGGGCTACGAGCTTGAGCCAAACCTTTGCTGTCATTAAAGTACATACTATAAAATCTGGTAATTAATGCCTTAGCAAACTCTGGGTAGTTACCACTTAAGCTAACAGCGCCAAATAAATATCGAATATTAGGATAGCGTTTTATGCCTAGAATATAATGGCTTGTTCTTTTGCTGAATCATGCATTTCCAAGTAGTTTGGGTATAGGTTACAATTCCATTTCAATAAACCAACGAGAACACTAATGAAAAATACTAAAATGAGCCTGACAGCTAAAGTTCTTACCGGAATGGGATTAGGCATTATCGTTGGCTTAATCATTAATCTCACCGGATTAAATACACCGGGTTCATTTGTTAATGACAATATTGTCAACGGGCTGTTTCATGTGATTGGCACAATGTTTATCAACGCATTAAAAATGTTGGTTGTTCCATTAGTATTTTTCTCACTTATTTGTGGCGTGTGTGGAATTGGTGATATCAAAATTCTTGGTCGTGTGGGCGGTAAAGCATTTGCTCTGTATATGATGACCACCGCTATTGCAATTGCAACCGCTATTCTAATTGCCTCCTTATTCAGTATTGGCAAAGGCATGGAGCAAGCTACCAACGTAGAGTTTACAGCTAAGGCATCACCACCACTCTCTCAAGTTATTATTGATATTATCCCTAAAAACCCCATCCATGCAATGGCAAATGGCGAGATGTTACCGCTTATTTTCTTTTCTATATTGCTGGGGATCAGTATATTGTTAGTCGGCAAAAAAGCGAAAGGTGTTGTAGAGGGGGCTGAAATTGCCAATGAAATAATGATGAAGATGGTCACCATTGTAATGTCGGTTGCACCCTATGCCGTATTTGCGCTAATTGCAAAATCTATAGCAGCGCTTGGGCTGGATTTATTAGCGTCATTAGCAGGCTATGTCGCTGTGCTAGTGGGTAGTCTACTAGTGCACTTGTTTGTCACCTTGATGATTGTGCTGAAAATATTTTCTGGTTTAAGCCCAACTATATTTCTTAGAAAGATCAGGAATGCTCAGATATTTGCATTCAGTACTGCCAGTTCTAACGCCACAATCCCTGTTACCATGAGAACGGTAACTGAACGCATGGGTGTAAATAACTCTGTTGCTTCTTTCTCTGTTCCTTTTGGTGCTACCATTAATATGGATGGCACCGCCATCATGCAAGGTGTTGCCACGGTATTTATCGCCAATGTATATGGTATAGAGTTAGGATTAACTGGTTATTTAATGGTTATTATGATGTCAGTGCTGGCGTCAATTGGCACTGCTGGCGTGCCTGGGGTGGGCTTAATTATGTTAGCAATGGTGTTCAATCAAGTGGGGTTACCTGTTGAAGGCATTGGTTTGATCTTAGGTGTTGATCGCTTAATGGATATGATTAGAACGGCGGTAAATGTGTCTGGTGATGCTATTGTCTCCAGTATCGTTGCCAAAAGTGAAGGCAAAATGGATGTGGCTATTTATAATGATCCTCGTGCCGGCTCTGTAAATATAAAGGATGACTTGCACATTGATAAAGTAGCAGAAAAAGAGCTGGCGGAAGCTATTCAACAAGTGCAGAAGACCGGCAACTAGTAGTGGCTTACCAACGGCACTATTGAGTTGCTATCCCCAAGCTATGCCCACAACTTTACTTAAGGAAGCTCTGAATAAGTCGATTAGAATTAGGCGCAGAAAAAAGTGTCGCTATTTTTCACGAAGTGAG
>CAYTAM010000321.1:0-1796 GCA_964435685.1 uncultured Methylophaga sp.
TTCGCTTGCAGTTGTTGTGCTTTAGCACGGGTTGCATCATCTTTAATGATGGATATATCAGCAGCGCGGAATTTGCTTAGTGCGCCTTTCATTTGTTTAATATTCATTATTATCTCTCTTGTTTAATTAATAGGTTATATGCCGCATCTGCTCCGCACAGTCTGTTGGTCATATTAAAATTTTGGTGTTACTTCACAGATGTGATCCCAAATCACCCTCTGTTGCTGCTATGCTTGTTGCGGTACATCGACAACAAAACGATATTGTTTGCCACAATGAATAATGACTTCTTTTTGCTTGCGTTTAAGAATATTGACTTCTACTTTGATTTCACCAAAACCATCGTGCTTTAAAATTTCATCAAATAATGCCAAAATCTTTTGTTCTGCTGGCAAGGCGCTGTGTTGCGGTAAGGTATTTATTGTCATTGTTAAATTCTGCCATTAGCAAGTTGGTGAAGTGCATCATAGTCTGTAGTTTAGAAAAGGTGTTATAGGAAAATTTCCTTTTAAGTGTGCGGTGGGTCACATTTTGGGGGGAAGTATTCACTGATAATAGCAGTTAAGTTTCATGTAAAATATCAGGAAAAGTACTTATGTTATTGATTTTGTTTTTAAATATTAGCATTTAATTAATTTGGATTACTCAAATTACTTGCTGATTAGCCATAAAAGTCAGCTATATTTATATTTTCATTGTAAAACAACAGCTTAATTTGCTACTGTCATCTCGATCAGAGGGAGAGATCTTATACCACGGTATCTCAAGATCTCTCCCTCTGCTCGAGATGACAGTTATGAAAATGATTTTACCAACTAACACCTTTAAGTTGGACTTAGTATTATGGCTAATCATCAATTACTTAAAGCTGTAGTTTCAAATATACAGAGGTTGAAGGCGAACAAAGGCGGGGAATAGTGATGAAAGCGTGGGAGTGGAATTATACAAGAGGCTATACATTTAACTGGATACCTATTATACTATTGTATAATTAAAGATGACGCCTAAAGGAGATTGCCATGCAGTCAGTTTTAAGAAAATGGGGTAATTCAGTTGGTGCAAGAATACCGCTGACATTATTAAAATCTATTGGCTTAAATGTTGATGATACTGTTGATATAGAAGCGCGAGATAATCAAATTATTATTAAAGCCGGTACCCAAGAAACATTGGGAGACATGCTCGCCATGTCTCCAAAAGGCTCATTTGACCTTAATGATGAAGATCGACAATGGTTAAATGATAAGCCTGTTGGCCGCGAGGAGATCTAAGTGTTTTATACACCTAAGCGTGGAGATCTAATTTGGACTAACTTTGATCCATCTTCAGGTCATGAGCAGGCACATAGACGACCAGCAATTATATTATCGCCTGAAGATTTTAACCAGAATGTTAGGCTTGCTTTAGTTGCGCCAATCACCAGTAGAATTAGAGGCCATGGTTTTGAAGTTAATCTTGAAAAAACAAAAACTAAAGGTGTGGTGTTATGTCAGCAGGTGCGTACTATTGACTTTAATAGCCGTGGTGCTGAATTTATCGAAAAGATCCCGACTGTTTTGTTAAATAAAGTATTGGCTAAAGTTAGGATTTTAGTGAATTAATCAAACACCCTGAGTAAGAAATATTTAATAACTTAAACGATAATAAAGCCCGTCATCCTCGAGATCTTTTATCGGGGATCTATGGGTAAAAAACTATGGAAAATAATGCAGTGAGTTTACGCACATTAATTAATTTGCGAATTGTGTTGTCAGTGATATTAATTTTGATCTTGGGCAGTGTGACGGCGGTATGGC
>CAYTAM010000322.1:0-1750 GCA_964435685.1 uncultured Methylophaga sp.
GGTTTTCTAGCTTTTGGTCTGTTGTTACAGATTGAATGATTACGGGTATATACCCGCTCTACAAGCACTCCACACTCAATGCCTATTCCCAAGCTATTTGGCCACTATTTCTGCTAGTTTAGTTGGAGAATAATCATCACTGATAACGGCCTGACCAATTGCTTTAAGTAGAATTAGTCTAATTCTACCATCTTGTACTTTTTTATCCACTGACATTAAGTCCATAAATTGTGCTGCATCCATATCTTTGGGAGGACTAATCGGTAAACCGGCCGCACCTAATACATTCTTTATCCGTTCAACATCATTCATTGAAATCCAGTCCATACTATAGGATAACTCTGCTGCCATCACCATACCTATTGCTATCGCCTCACCATGAAGTACCACGCCATAGCCCATACCTGTTTCTATGGCATGGCCGAAAGTATGCCCTAAATTCAATAGTGCACGTACACCTTGCTCTAACTCATCTTGTGCCACAAGATCTGCTTTATCTCGACAGGATCGTTCGATAGCTTCCGCCAAAAGTGCTTGATCCCGACCATATAATGCTGCCATATTTTGCTCGAGCCAGACAAAAAAATCAGCATCATTGATCAAGCCATATTTTATAACTTCTGCCAGCCCAGATGATAACTGCCTGTCATCCAAGGTATTTAATGTAGTCGTATCCGCTATGACACATTTTGGCTGATAAAAAGCCCCAATCATATTTTTCCCCAACGCATGATTAACCGCTGTTTTACCACCCACTGATGAATCAACTTGTGACAACAGTGTCGTTGGAATTTGAATAAATGGTACACCTCGCTGATAACATGCTGCTGCAAAGCCGGTCATATCGCCGATTACTCCACCGCCAAGCGCAATGAAGGTAGTATGTCGTGAAAAACGTGCCGCTAAAGTCTTATCAAATATTTGATTCAGCACTGTTAAATTTTTAAACTCTTCACCATCAGGCAACACGACTGATTCACAGCGATAATCTAGTAATAATTGTAATACCTTCTGTAAATAAAGCGGGGCAATGGTTTCATTGGTAACAACCAGCACTTCTTTGCCATGAATATGCTGTGTTAATAGTTCGGGCTGTGATAATAAGTCATCACCAATATAAATGGGGTAACTACGTTCATCTAGTGCAACTTGCAAGATCTTCATCATTATTGCTGTTGTCCGAGGTTTTCTAGTTCTTTGATTAAAGCAGAGACAACATGCTGAATCGATTGTTCGCCAGTGCGTAATTCAATATCTGCCACATCCCGATACAGGGGATCACGTAAAGCTAATAGTGTTGTTATCTGCTGCTTTGGATCATCTGTTTGCAAAAGTGGCCGTTTTTTGTCTTTTGCAGTTCGCCGAAATAACTGATCTACCGAAGCGGACAAATAAACCACTTGACCTCGTGAACGCAAATAACGTCTATTATCTGCTGATAATACCACTCCTCCACCTGTTGCTAATACGATATCTTTTAAACCAGTTAAGTCATCAATTACCTTTTTCTCACGGTTTCGAAAACCTGCTTCACCTTCCATCTCAAAAATCCACGAAATAGAGACCCCTGTTCTGTTTTCAATTTCCTTATCACTATCATAAAAGTCACGACCCAGCGATTTTGCCAACTGGCGACCTACTGTTGACTTGCCTGCCCCCATTGGGCCTACTAAAAAAATATTTCCTGAAATCACTTATATACCCAAATTACTTGAAACTGTCGATATCAGCAAGAGTAGAAGCCATACTA
>CAYTAM010000323.1:0-1747 GCA_964435685.1 uncultured Methylophaga sp.
TGCTTTCCTATTTTTGCCCTGAATCTTCACAGATTGAATGATTTTGGGTATATACTGTTAAATCTGGGGGATACCTTAGGAAAGATAGCAAAAGCAGAATATGGTGACGCTGCTAAATACATGATTATTTTTGAAGCTAATCAGCCTATGTTACAAGAGCCAGACAAGATTTATGTGGGCCAAAACTTAAGGATCCCAGCATTATAAACAAGGTAGATCTCTTACAGGGTGTTGAAATTGAAAACAGTGCAGAAATTAGGGTTTATTTTGTTATTGTTTACATCGCTATCAGCGCATGCTGCCTCGACTTATTCGGGTGATTCACTGCAGAAAATTTATCTCGAAATGCATTATTTATATCAAATTGGTATTGATATTCATCAACGCTATGATCTCACTGATCCCGTGCAGATCAACGCATGTGAATTTGAAGCAAGTCATAACTCAACGCGCGCTAAGAATTTAATTGGTGCAACCAATCGCATTGAATACCCTGGCAAAACAGCACTTATTGATGCTGCGTGGGCAGCATATGCCTGCTCTAGCTGTAAAGGCGATGGTAACAGCTGTGATGTAGTTCACGATCAATTAAAACAGCTCGGCAAAGTAATAAAAGACCAGCGCCGAACCTCTCAAATGGATGAATAATGTCTGCTACGCCTACTATTGAAAAACAGCAAATTTTAGATAATACTGACCAACGTAAACATCATCGCCAGCAAGCCGTATTATGAAATTACTCTATACTCGTGAAAATCGCTATTTAGTTCATAATATCCAAAATATAGTAGAAAATAATGGTATAGAAACCATGCTAAAAAATGAATACGCTGCTGGTGCATCCGGCGGCTTGGTTCCGCATGAAACCTGGCTGGAACTATGGCTTGTAAATGATCGTGATTATGATAAAGCCATGTGCTTAATTAATGCTACTATTCAGGCTAATACCGAGCCTGATTGGTTCTGCGATAACTGTAAAGAAACCAATATGGCTGCTTTTGACTTTTGCTGGAACTGCCAATCTAGTAGTCCTTCAATATGATAATGACGGGTTGAGCGACCCTGCGGTGTTTTGCAGCAAGGTGCAGTGTGCACAGGCAATGGCGCGCCCTTGTCAAGCACTATACGCGGCTGCGGGACACCACAGGGTTGCCATTCGGATCAGTTTTTCAACGGCTACTACTGATGAGGCCTTGTTTATGGATCTGCAAAAAGAATTACTGAAGCTTAATGAAGATGACACCATTGAAACCACATTACTGATCTACCCAAATGTACTGACTGATTTTTATGTTTACAATGATTTTCTTAATATTGCCGACGATTTATTGATTGATATGAAATTAGAAGGTATTTATCAAATTGCTAGTTTTCATCCAGATTATCAGTTTGCCAGTACTGAGGCTGATGATGCTGAAAATTATACTAATCGCTCGCCCTACCCTTTATTACATTTAATTCGTGAACAAAGCTTGGAAAAGGCTATAAGCCATTACCCTGAGCCTGAATTAATTCCTGAGTATAATATTAAACTGATGAAAAAAAATCGGTAACACTAAACTGCATTTTGAATGGTAACGGGTATATACCAGTGATCATTCAATGTGTGAAGATTTAGGGAAAAAATAGGAAGTCAGAGCAAGGCGCAATGTGCAGGTACAAAAAAATATGCTCCTCGGCAATTGCTCCTGCATTGCTCTACTAAGTTACATCCATGTAACGATGCATTTATTGCATACACTTGTAT
>CAYTAM010000324.1:0-1746 GCA_964435685.1 uncultured Methylophaga sp.
ACCGATAAGCATTCAGGTTGCAAAAAAATCCTCGTCATACCGGAGTGACGGAGGAGCGAAATTTACTGATTGAATGATCACGAGTGTAAATGTGATCACTACTATTTTGTTATAATGCTACCTTGTTTATTTAACCCGCATTCCCGCTTGAGCACCCTCATCAGGGTTAAGTATAAAGAGGTCTTTACCGCCAGGGCCTGCTGCTAATACCATGCCTTCGGATACACCAAAACGCATTTTTCGTGGTGCTAGGTTGGCTACCATTACAGTGAGTTTTCCTGTTAAATCTTCTGGGGCGTAAGCTGATTTAATACCGGCAAACACTTGTTTTTCACCATTGCCAATATCTAAGGTGAGTTTTAGTAATTTTTTTGCACCTTCGACGTGTTTGGCATTAACTATTTTGGCAATCCTTAAGTCGATTTTAGCGAAATCATCAAAGCTTATTTCATCAGCTATGGGTTCGATATCATTCTTCTTTTCTTGAACCGGTGTTTCAGCTACAAGCGTTTCTTTGGATGCCTCTTGAATTGCTTCAATTTTATCCGTTTCAATCCGCGTCATTAGTGGTTTGAACTTGCTGATAGTATGGTTAAGCAATGGTGTTGCAGCATCATCCCATTGCAGTGCTTCAATATTTAGGAATATCTCTGCTTGTACAACCGTAGCGGGTAAAACGGGTTTTAAATAGATAATTAACACGCGGAATAAGTTAATGCCCATGCTGTAAATATCGTGAACTTGCTGTTCTTTACCCGCTTCCTTCGCCAAAGCCCACGGTTTCATTTCATCAATGTATTGATTGGCTTTATCAGCTAAAGCCATAATGTCACGCATAGCATGACCAAACTCGCGTTTTTCCATTTTTTCAGCAATAGTGACAGCTTGCGCGGTGAATTCTTCAAATAAAGCACTATCTGCCAATGTTGCTGATAATTGGCCATCAAATTTCTTATTAATATAACCGGCACAACGGCTGGCGATATTGACTACTTTACCCACTAGATCTGAATTGATCCGATTTTGAAAATCTTCTAAGTTTAAATCAATATCATCAATGCCAGAGCCTAATTTGGCAGCATAATAATAACGTAAATATTCTGGGTTTAAATGGTCTAAATAAGTACGTGCTTTGATAAATGTGCCACGTGATTTCGACATTTTTTTGCCATCAACCGTTAAAAAACCGTGGGCAAAAATAGAGGTGGGCAGTCTAAAGCCTGCACCTTGTAATGTGGCGGGCCAAAATAGGGCATGGAAGTAGATTATATCTTTGCCGATAAAATGCACCATTTCTGTTGTGCTATCTGGCTTCATATACTCATCAAAATCAATGCCTGTGCGGCCGCAATACTGTTTAAAACTGGCTAAATAGCCAATCGGTGCGTCCAGCCAGACATAAAAATACTTGTTGGGTGCATCAGGAATTTCAAACCCAAAGTAGGGCGCATCACGGGAAATATCCCAATCACGCAAACCGCCTTCAAACCATTCATCTAATTTATGGCTGACTTCTTTCTGCAAATGCCCTGCACGCGTCCATTGTTTTAAATCTTCTTCAAAATCAGCAAGCTTAAAGAAATGGTGCTCAGAATCTTTAGTGATCGGTGTCGCACCAGAAACAGCTGAAACAGGATTGATTAAGTCAGTAGAATCATAGGTGGCACCACAGGCTTCGCAGTTATCACCATATTGATCGGCGGCATTACATTTAGGGCATTCGCCGCGAATAAAACGATCAGGCAA
>CAYTAM010000325.1:0-1717 GCA_964435685.1 uncultured Methylophaga sp.
AATGATTATTGATCATGGTGACCAATACATGACATTATATGGCAATAATGAAACACTATTGAAACAAGTGGGTGATAATGTTGTCTCAGGAGAACTGATTGCGCAAAGCGGTGACAAAGGTATTCGCCAATATGCTGGGCTTTATTTTGAACTACGGCACAAAGGCAATCCGAGAAATCCGCTAAAATGGTTGAGTAAAAGTTAACTGTCACATCTGGTGGCAACCCGAAATAAGGAAAAAACATGAGTGTTCTATCACGCGATGCTGGGCTAATTACTGCTGGAATAGTTATTGGTGCCACATTGATTTTTGGTCAAATGGTGTTTGCGGAAAGACCCCAAGCTCATCCTGATCTGCCCTTAGAAGAGTTGCGTACTTTTTCTGAAATATTCGGGAGAATAAAAAACAGTTATGTTGACGAGGTTGATGATAAAGAGTTACTCAACAATGCCATTCGCGGCATGCTTTCGGGACTTGATCCGCATTCGTCCTACCTTGATCTGGATGATTTTAAAGAGCTGCGTGAAGGTACATCCGGTGAGTTTGGTGGGCTAGGCATTGAAGTCACCATGGAAAATGGCTTTGTAAAAGTGGTATCACCTATTGATGGTACGCCTGCAGCAAAAGCAGGTGTTAAGGCCGGTGATTTAATTATCCGCCTTGATGACACACCTGTTAAAGGGCTGTCGCTAGGAGATGCTGTAGACATAATGCGTGGCGAGCCTGATAGTAAGCTGTTACTTACTATAATCCGTGAAGGTGTTGGTCAACCGCTTAAAATAGAAATCACCCGCGCCATTATTAAAGTACAAAGTGTTCGATCCAGAATGCTTGAACCTGGCTACGGTTATATCCGAGTTAGTACCTTTGCTTCACGTACCGGCGCAAGCTTAAGAGAAGCGCTGAGTGAATTAAAAACAGAAAATGGCGGTAGCCTTGAAGGTTTAGTACTTGATTTACGCAATAATCCTGGCGGTCTACTAGATGCCGCAATTGAAGTCTCTGATGCTTTTCTCACTAAAGGTTTGATCGTCTACACAGAAGGACGCGTTAAAAATTCAAATCAGCAGTTTAATGCTACTCCTAATGATCTATTAAAAGGCGCACCTTTGGTTGTGCTGGTTAATGGTGGTTCAGCCTCGGCCTCTGAAATTGTTGCAGGTGCACTGCAAGATCATAATCGTGCAATTATCCTTGGCACGCCAACTTTTGGTAAAGGCTCTGTTCAAACGGTAATGCCTCTGACCAATAATAGCGCCGTAAAAATGACTACCGCACGTTATTACACACCGTTAGGTCGGTCTATTCAAGCAGAAGGTATTGTGCCTGACATTGAATTAGATCCGTTAAACATCTCTGTTATCGAGGCTGGAAATATTGCATTATTGCGTGAACAAGATCTCGCTAAACACCTTGAAAATGATGCGGCAACAATAGAAGTGGATGCGCTAATAAATAACGGCGAGGGCAATGAAGGCGTAGATGAAGAGCCGCCGCTTGCTGTTACTGATTATGCCTTATCTGAGGCGCTCAATATGTTAAGAGCCATCAATATTTTAGCGCCTTCCCGCCGCTAAGTTTTGAGTTAATGTCAAAAGTACTGATACCGCTTGCTCAAGGCTGTGAAGAACTAGGAGCTTGTCCGAGAATAGAAATCGTAGCGAGGGGAAGCTGATTTGAGTCACATTTTTTCATTATTTGAGGCGAATATAGGTA
>CAYTAM010000326.1:0-1708 GCA_964435685.1 uncultured Methylophaga sp.
ATGATTACGGGTATATTATAAGCCCCAGATTAACGCTGCTCTATATCTAAAGTCATTATGTTTTGTTGCTGCATTCACTACGGACTCATACTCATTTTCAAGCCCTAGTTTAAAGCTGAGATCGATGTCTGTATCTAGTTTGAATTTCCAGTCTAGTCGTGACAGATTTCTAAAATTATCGGCTTGCTCAAACGGTGTAAAAAACTCTGTTTTAAAGGTGAGCGACTGTATTTTACTGATAGCCCAATTGGTATCGAGTCCTAACATTAACTCAGGATCAAAATCATCATTATCACTACCATAGTTTTTATTGCCAGCAATACCTGTTCGGCCTATTAAGGAAAAGCTTGCTGTTTCAATAAACTCATAACCAGTACCCACTATGCCTGTTAAGCGGTAATCCCAAGATCTGAATTTATCCCAATCTGCCTTTGCTGAAGCAAAGTAAAACCACTGTGAATTGGGTAGTAGCCAATCACGCGTTATGCTTATTTTTAAGTCATCTTGGGTATTTTCACCATTTCTGCTACTAAAATTATAGTAGGCACCAAAATCCCAGCGCTTATGCTCATTTTCGTAATCACCGTCAAATGCTGTATGGAAATCCACTATTCGAGTATTGCCTTCGGTACCATTAAGACCTAAGGTGAGGTTGCGTTGCCAGTTAGATAAAATCCCTACTCCAAACAAACCCTTATCTTTGTTGTTTGCCTCTACAGCATTAACTGATACTATATTTGTTGCTGTGATAGCCTTGGCATCAATAGCGATTATTTTATCTATAGCAATGGTTAATTCACCAAGAACATCGTGGTTAACTTTTAGATGTGTATCAGTTTGCTCAATAATATCAGCATTAATTTCATCACCGCTGAGCAATTTTATTGTCGCTGCAAAACTTAGCATCGGCAAAATGCATAAAATTAAAGCTATAACAATAGATCGTTTCATAAAATAACCATTTTTGCATTGTAGTGTGAATCTAAGGAAGGTAAATAAAGTTAACCTTGAGGTTTACCAGTAATTAAGCTGATAGCTGTAATCAATTGGAAAGTTCCGCTGAAAAAATTCTGTTTGGCTGTATTTGTTAGTCTGAGCTGTTACAAGTTACAGGGTTTCTAGAAAGGCAAAACCAGTCATAAAGGCTTGTTCTTGGAACTGTTTTAAGCCTGTTTCATTAAAACTCATTTCTACCCGACTATTTTTGATTATTTCTTTTATTTTAGCAGGGGATAATAGTGATACTTTTAACGAATCAGCCAACTGAATTGCGGCTTCTAATTTAAAGCTGACAGCACCACCGGCAAATTTACCTTTTGTCATTCTCTCACGAATAACAATGTGTTCAATTTGATAATCCTTCATCAACTTAGCAAAATCAAACTGAAATTTTTGAATCTGTTCGGTACTTGCTGCATTAGCAATGCTTAGTTTTTTAATGCGACACTCATGTAGGTTATACAATCCATCTGTTAACGACATTAAGCAAATAATGGCATCATTAGCTTTTAAATCGACAGCACATACTTTCATTTTTAATTCACCTTAGAATTGAAGGCGTAATTATACTATTTTTTAATACAACACCGTAAATATACCCTTGAATTCGCATCACTATCGCAAGGCGTTAAGCTTTGCTTAGCAAAGTGTACGCTTGAACGACTTGTTCGCATCCCCTTTAGGGGTGCGAACGTCAGCTGGAAGCATT
>CAYTAM010000327.1:0-1681 GCA_964435685.1 uncultured Methylophaga sp.
CATTTAGAAAAAAATCAAGCTTTTTTGCAGTTTCAATGATCACGGGTATATACCCGAATTATTTGAAGCTGTCTTACAGTGTGTAAGAGAGTATTCCAAATACCTGCGAATAAAAAAATAAAATTAATGCTTGACTCTTTAAATGTTAATGATTATCATTGCTAACAACTTCTGGTTAACGGTGATTTTTTACTCTCCGGTTTTAATTACCTTAACATTCGTTCGAAGGCATATCGTACGTGAACCAGAAGCCAGTAGAAAAACACCCTTTTCTACATCCATAGTCTAAGCGGATCATTCATTTTTGAATGATCCGCTTTTTTTATGTTGAAATTATGGAAGAAACATTTTTGCTAGGACAGCTTTTATGTGTTTGATAAATTGCGCTTAGATTTTTAGCGGTGCCCCGCCCGTTAGCTTAGATCGTCACTGATAAGTGCGCACCAATCTGCAACACGCTTATCCGTCAGCTCAGGCTGACAGTCTTCATCTAAGGCTAGTCCCACAAAATGTTGCTTATCTTCAGTTAGTGCTTTTGACCCTTCAAAGTCATAGCCTTCAATCGGCCAGAAACCGACCACGGTTGCACCACGGGCAAGCACCTTATCATACAGCATACCCATCGCATCTAGGAACCATTCGGCATAAGAGTACTGGTCGCCGAGACCAACAAAGGCTACGGTTTTACCGCTAAAGTCGATCTCATCAACATCATCCCACACTTCTTCCCAGTCTTCCTGTATTTCACCAAAATCCCATGTTGGAATAGCGAAAATAATTTTCTCGAAATACTCCAGTGCATCTAAACCGACATCTTTAACATCAAATAATTCTACGGCATCTTCCCCGATATGATGCTGTATCTTTGTTGCGATATCTGAGGTATTACCTGTTGTTGTGCCATAAATGATAGCGATCATTAATTATCCTTACTAAACTTTACAATATTAACTACAAATGATAATCATTCCTAATTAAAAGTGCAAATAATCTGTATTCGAATACTGGTTACAGTCTGTTGAAAGTCGTTGTCAATTTTACTATTTTACATGAGCAACGTCGTAAATGTAGTTTGAGCACGTTAATTGACCCTCTTTATCTTAAAATGCAATATTTTTAGTGTATTTTCGCAGCCTATATTCTTAATTATTACGAATCATTTGTTTTTGTGTTTGCTACTGGTTTAGCGTACGATCTTCACAAGCTTCACATATTTATGACACGTGAAATCAGCTTGGCTAGAACAGTTGATGTACCAGTTATCGGGTTGGTTTATGGCGCCAGTTTTAATTGCTATATCAATATTATTCTTATATTGCTTGTACGCACTGGGTGGATTTACTGCTCAGTGGTGGCAACGGCGGCAACATAATAATGACAATAGGGCACCTCTTGTATCTCTCAAAATATGGTAATTTAGTTAGCTGTTATATTATCAGAACACCAAGGTAGCTTGGGGCACCTCTAGCGCATAGACGCTGCTAAAAACCTAATCACAGTTTATGAGTAGTGCCACACGGATGTGGCGTTTACGAACCAAAGGATGGAAACGCATAAAACAGCACCTTTTTTACCCAAAAACTCGTCAAATAGTTCACTATTCTCCTCCTTTTTGGGTAAAAAATTCACTATTTTCTGCATTCCCTAAATCACACTTAGGTTTTTAGAGATTCCCAATAAT
>CAYTAM010000328.1:0-1677 GCA_964435685.1 uncultured Methylophaga sp.
GTTTGCTCCGCATTTCAGTGGGCTTAGAAAATGTTGAGGATATCCAAGGCGATCTGCAACATGGCCTTAGTTTAGTATAGAGATCTTAGCAAACTAAACAACTCGTGAATATTAATGTCACGGGTATATACTCATAATCATTGAAACTGCAAAAAAAATCCTCGTCATCCCGGTATGCTTTTAGCCGGGATCTCCGCACAAGCAAGACTCCGGCTAAAAGCATACCGGAGTGACGGAACAGCGAAAATTTACAGATTGAATGATAACGGACATAGGCTTATCGTATACTAATAGACTAATTAAATTTGAAACTAACAATAATGACTAATCCTAACCCGTTATTACAAAAAAATAGATTGCCCTTTTTTTCAGAAATAAAGCCTGAATATATTGAATCTGCATTAGACCATGTTTTACAAAATGCCAAACAAACCGTTGATGACTTGCTTGGTGATATTCAACAAGCAACATGGCAAAGTGTGGTGCTACCGATGGAGGCACTAGATGCCACTATCGATCATGTTTGGTCACCGGTTAGCCATCTTAATTCGGTACTGAATTCTGATAAGTTGCGTGATGCTTATAATGCTTGTTTACCTAAGCTGAGTCAGTTTGGTACAGAATTAGGTCAAAATGAAGATTTATATAAGGCATATAAAGCAATTGCAGAAGGTGCAGAGTATCAACGGTTAGATCATGCTCAACAAAAAGTCATTGATAATGCTATTCGTGATTTTCGCTTGTCAGGTGTTGAATTATCACAGCAAGATCGTGATAAATATAAAGCTATGTCACAATCATTGACTAAGTTAACCGCGAAGTTTGAGCAAAACTTGATGGACGCGACGCATGCATGGAAAAAGCATATTACCGATGAAGCATTGCTAGCGGGCTTGCCTGAGTCAACCAAAGAGATGGCGGCACAATTTGCCAAGCGAGATAAGTTAGAAGGTTGGCTGTTTACGCTAGACTTTCCTTCTTATATGCCAGTGATGTCTTATGCGGATGATCGTGATTTTCGTGAAGAAATGTATACCGCATTTGCTACCAAAGCATCGGAACAAGGTCCTAATGCAGGTGAATGGGATAATACACAGGTAATGAACGATATTCTTAAATTACGCCATCAGTTGGCCAATCTGATTGGTTTTGCTAATCATGCAGAGCGTTCACTTGCCACTAAAATGGCGCAATCACCACAGCAGGTTTTAGACTTTTTAACTGATTTAGCTACACGTTCGCGTCCGATTGCAGAAAAGGAATTTGCAGAATTAACCGCCTTTGCTAATGAAATAGCCGCGATGAGTGAACTAGAAGCATGGGATGTCACCTATTTTGCCGAAAAATTACGCCAACAACGTTATTCCATTTCGCAAGAACAATTAAAACCGTATTTCCCAGAGAATAAAGTAGTAGCGGGTTTATTTGCTGTGGTCAATAAACTGTATGGTTTAGAGATTAAAGAGCGAGACGATATTGATGTGTGGCATCAAGATGTACGCTTCTTTGATATTTTCGATAGTGAAGGCGAATTGCGCGGTCAGTTTTATTTAGATTTATATGCCCGTAATCATAAACGTGGCGGTGCGTGGATGGATGGATGTTTGGTGCGCCGGCAGACAGAACAAGGTATTGAAACACCTGTGGCATTTTTAACCTGCAATTTTTCAGAGCCTG
>CAYTAM010000329.1:0-1654 GCA_964435685.1 uncultured Methylophaga sp.
GTGATAGTGACTTTGTGAATGTTGCTATAGCAAATCTGACGTCTAAATCTTATGCGAAAACCTTAGTTGCTAATATCGATCTGCATGTCGCAACCAAAAACAGTCAGTTATCTGCTGATGTAACAGAAGGTGAAGATACCACCCATTTCTCAATAATCGATAAAGACGGCAATCGCGTTGCAGCCACATTAAGCATTAACTATCCCTTTGGTTCGGGTTTTGTTGCCAAAGGCACCGGCGTATTGCTTAATGATGAAATGGATGACTTTTCAGCTCAAACAGGTGCAGCCAATGCCTATGGATTAACAGGCAATCATGCCAATGCTATTGAAGCGAACAAGCGCCCTCTTTCAAGCATGACCCCCACATTTATTGAAAATGATGATCGCCTAATGATTATTGGCACACCGGGTGGCAGTCGTATTATCACTATGGTATTACTCGGTATTTTAGATTTTATTGCTGGCAAAGATGCTGAAACCATTGTTTCACAGCCACGATTTCATCATCAATATTTGCCCAATAAAATTCAAGTTGAATCAATCGGTTTTAGTGATCAGCAACTAAATAAACTAAAACAATATGGCCACGACATTAAAATACTCAACCGACAATATGGCAATATGCAAGTCATTATTCAAACAGCAACACCGCGCAAGCTGACCGCCGCCAGCGATCCTAGAGGTGAAGGCTTAAGTCTAGTCCAATAAATATATGCATTTAATCGACAGTCATTGCCACCTTGATTTTGAACAATTTGATCTAGATCGTGAACAACTACTTTCACACTGCCAACAATTAGATATTAAAGACATTGTAATACCAGGAGTGACAGCCAATAGTTGGAACAAATTATTAACCGTTTGCCAGCAATCGACTATGCTACATCCCGCTCTCGGTTTACACCCCATGTTTATGAAAGAACATAAACCTGAACATCTTATTCAACTATCAGAATATATTGCTAATCATCACATTATCGCCATCGGCGAAATTGGGCTTGATTTTTACCTGAAAAACCATAATAAAGATGCTCAAATAACACTGTTTACGCAACAATTGGCAATCGCTCAGCGTGCTAAGCTGCCCGTGTTACTCCATGTTAGGAAGGCTCATGACCAAACCATTAGTTTACTAAAAGAATATTCCGTAACAGGCGGTATCGTGCATGCCTTTAGCGGTAGTCTACAACAGGCTAAACAGTATCAGGATTTAGGTTTTGTGTTGGGAATCGGTGGCGCGATTACTCATCCACGTGCCACGCGCTTGCGAACTATGGTCTGCCAGTTACCGTTATCAAGCATTGTATTAGAAACAGATGCACCTGATATGCCATTGCACATGATGAAACAACAATGCAACACACCTGAGAATATTACGGTAATATTAGAGGTCTTAACAGCACTGCGTTCTGAAAGTAAAGCTGAAATAGCCGCAACTACAACGGCAAATTGCCAACAAGTGCTAGACTTAAGGAGGCTCTGATCAAGTCATGAACTCATACATTACGCACATAATATCCAACTTCCGCGTTAAAAAGCTTCCTAATAGCTCGCTATTTACCCTAACGGTTACTTCGTTTCGCCCAGACTTGATCAGAGACTCCTTAACAAATAAGGGACTACCTCCCTCCTAAATAACCAAAATAATCTAG
>CAYTAM010000330.1:0-1644 GCA_964435685.1 uncultured Methylophaga sp.
GAAGTCTCTAATTTTATTGCACCAGAACATTTAGAGTTATCGGTAGCAGATCCGATGACGATGTCTAAAAAAATTAGGCATGCTGGAGCCATATTTATGGGCAGATATACCGCGGAAGCTATTGGTGATTATTGTGCCGGCCCTAATCACGTGTTGCCAACATCACGTACGGCACGCTTTAGTTCGCCATTAGGTGTCTATGATTTTCAAAAACGTTCTAGTTTGATTCAAGTGTCAGAACAGGGGGCACAAACTCTTGGGCAGATAGCCTCAGTTTTAGCACGAGGTGAGAGCTTGACTGCTCACGCTCGTTCAGCTGAATATCGACTAAAAAGTTAAGGATAACAATTGTGAGTCGCTTTTGGAGCCCTGTGGTACATAATTTAGAACCTTATGTACCAGGTGAGCAGCCCAAAATTGCTAACTTAATTAAGCTTAATACCAATGAAAATCCTTATGGCCCATCGCCAAAAGTACTTGATGTGCTGAAGCAGGGTATTAACGATGATCTTCGCTTATATCCTGATCCGGATAGTAGTAAATTAAAGCAAACCATAGCTGATTATTATCATGTTAATACTGAACAAGTCTTTGTTGGCAATGGTTCGGATGAAGTATTAGCGCATATTTTTAATGCCCTATTTCAGCATGATGCGCCACTTTTATTCCCTGACATTACCTATAGTTTTTATCCAGTGTATTGCCAACTGTATCAAATTGATTATAAAACGATCCCGCTTACAGCACAGCTTGAGATTGATGTCAGTGATTATCAACAGAAAAATGGCGGCATTATCTTCCCCAATCCCAATGCGCCGACGGGTCGGCTATTAACATTAAGTGCGATTAAGCAGCTACTGCAGAATAATACGGAGTCCGTCGTAGTAATTGATGAAGCCTATATTGATTTTGGAGGTAAAACAGCCATTTCATTAGTGAACCAATACCCTAATTTATTGGTGACGCAAACATTGTCAAAATCACGATCATTGGCAAATTTAAGAATAGGTTTTGCAATCGGCCATCCCGATCTAATTGAAGCATTAGTGCGAGTGAAAGATAGCTTCAATTCATATCCCATGAGCAACTTAGCGGTTAATGCTGGCGTTGAAGCATTTAATGATCAAGACTATTTTGAGAGCACAAATCAAAAAATAATACATAGCCGCGAAATGTTAGTGCAGGAACTGGTCATACTTGGTTTTGATATTTTACCTTCAGCAGCAAATTTTATTTTTGTCACGCACCCAAAGCACAATGCTGAAGAACTTGCAGCAGGCTTACGGCAACAAGGGGTAATTGTTCGCCATTTTAAACACCAACGGATTAGTCAGTTTGTACGTATCACGATTGGCACATCAGAACAAAACCAGCGATTGATACAGGCATTAAAGATAATAAGCTAATATAATATTTAGTCAGCCCTTAAAAACACCGAAGCTATTGATATTATTAAATTTATTTTAATAAGTGCGTGACCATTTCTACCAGAAATGTTAAAATAGACGGTAAGTTCTTGGTCGAAATGGTGAAAAATGCTAACCCAAAGCTCAGCACAACATCAAACAAATATTTTGGGTAACGATCTGTTACTACAGCTCGATCCTAAGGATCCTTTGCTGCACACGCCGCTATTATTCCTTG
>CAYTAM010000331.1:0-1588 GCA_964435685.1 uncultured Methylophaga sp.
GTGACTCAAATCAGCTTCCCCTCGCTACGATTTCTATTCTCGGACAAGCTCCTAGCTTATACTCAAACTAGGACGAAATGCATACCATGTCCACATTATTTATTTCCGATCTACATCTTAGTCCAGATAGCCCCGTTCTTAATCAACTAGCGGTTGATTTTCTCAAAACCAAAGCAACACACTGTGACGCATTGTATCTTCTCGGTGATTTATTCTATATGTGGTTAGGCGATGATCTTATTGCCGAAGAATTTTCACCCTTTATTGAGCAACTACAACAGCTACCTAAATTGGGAATAAAAACCTATTTAATGGTGGGTAATCGTGATTTTATGATGGGCAAAGATTTTGCTCAATTAATTGGTGCTGAATTACTTGCCGATCTCCATATTATTGATCTTTACGGCACTAAAACATTATTACTTCATGGCGATACCTTATGCACAGATGATGTTGATTATCAGCGTTATCGTCTCTGGTCTCGCAATAGATTTTTACAATGGATTTTTCGGAATATGCCTTTAAGCTATCGCCAAGGGCTCGCTAATAAGATCAAACAGAAAAGCCATCAACAAAAACAAACAAAATCAGCCGCGATTATGGATGTGAATTCATCTGAAGTTATACGGATTATGACAAAATTTGGCGTAACACAGCTGATCCATGGACATACCCACCGCCCCGCAATTCATTCCTTAAAACTCTCAGACCGCCCTGCCAAAAGAATTGTATTGGGTGACTGGGATGACGAAGCCAGTTATTTAATCTGTAATGCCCAGAAAATGCAGCTTATTGATCCACGTATTACAAATTAGCTAATACTTTTCAGAGTTTGGGACTCCCTCCCCATTACTTCTTGCGTATTTTGTAACAGCGCCTTACTCTAAAAAAGAATATTTTTTAACTAATGCTGTGTTAGACCAATATTTGCCAAAACCAATATAGTGCCCAGATTTTGATGCCACCAGTCCCATAAAAATAATTACGTACACAATGTGCTTATCTAAAAATGGATTGTGCTCCGGCGGCATAACCGCACTGTACATTAGAATCATCATTAATGCGCCCCCATAGCTCGCTATTTTAACCCCAACACCGAACATAAGCGCCAGCCCCATCATTGACAGTCCTACCATAAAAAGCATGTCTACCACAGGATGCCCAGCCAATCCTTGATAAAACTCGGCAAAAGGACCTTTAGAGGCAAAATTCAGAAACCCAAATGTCGGTGAGCCACCCGCAAGCCATGATTTTTCAGGCGTAGTGGAAAAGCCTAGCCCAAACAGATTATCAATAAAAGACCAAAAGAAAGTCCAGCCCATTGCTATTCTCAACATGCCCCAGATATAGTGTGTTTTATTTTGATTCATAAATAACTTGCGCGTCATTGCATCATCCTAAGCGACTTACATAATTCTTCCCACATTTTATCACGAAAGTTCCCAATAGTGAAATTATTTTCTTTATCGTAAAAGTGTATAAAAATTCGATGTTTTTGCAAAAACTGCTCTGCTCTGTGCATGTCCAAACATCATTATTGTAGGGATTAATGGTACAATATTTATTCGTTATTTACATACCTATACCC
>CAYTAM010000332.1:0-1580 GCA_964435685.1 uncultured Methylophaga sp.
TGAAAAACGCATCCGCAAAGCCTGTGGCCGTGCCAAACAAGTGATTATCTATACCTATCATGAAGGTAAAGCTAAGGTCTGGTGGCAACAAAATAAAGAAAAGCTACAACGCTTTAATAATCTCAGTGTTATCCATATTAATGCTGATGGCATCGATTCAATGAAAAAGCGATCTATGCAGCTACAATGCACCATTCAAGATGACGAACTCTATTTGAGTGATGATGATTCAAATATTACTATCACGCTGGATAGGGATAGGCTCTAAGCTTCTGCCTTTCTAAAATATTCTCTAGTAAGCTTAAACACCACTGGACTAAGTAGTAATAAGGCAATCAAATTAGGTAATGCCATCAAGGCATTTAAGGTGTCTGCCAGCAACCAAATAAATTCTAAATTAGCCGTTGCACCTAATGGTACTGCTACAATCCATAAAATACGAAATGGAATTATTGAGCGCACGCCAAATAAATATGTCACACACTTCTCACCGTAGATACTCCAACCTAGAATAGTGGTAAAAAGCCCTATCGCTACAATTGCACCGCCTAGCCCTGGCAACACAGATTCAAACGCCAGTGACGATAGGCTTGCTCCAGTTTCACCACTAGTCCATGCACCTGAGACAATGATCACGAGCCCTGTGATCGAACAAACAATAATTGTGTCGATAAATGTGCCCATCATAGCGATGGTACCTTGTCGTACTGGGCTATCCGTTTTTGCTGCGGCATGTACAATAGGTGCGCTACCTAGGCCTGCTTCATTTGAAAAAATTCCACGCGCCACACCAAAGCGAATGGCTGCCCATACTGCCGCACCTGCAAACCCACCGGTAGCAGCAATCGGTGTAAAAGCATGGGTAAAAACAAGCTCAAAAGCCGCAGGGATCTGTGACGCGTGCATTGCTAGAATCACAATACCGGCCAACACATAAGATATTGCCATAAAAGGCACTAATTTCCCTGCAACTTCAGCAATGCGCTTAATGCCTCCCAGCAATACCAATGCAACTAATACCGCCATAGCTATGCCGGTTAACCAAGGATTTATGCCCAAGTTTGAAGATAAAACATCAGCAACAGAATTAGCTTGAATGGTGTTGCCAATACCAAAACCCGCTAGAGCACCAAAGACAGCAAACGTTGTTGCTAGCCAAGTAAAGCGTTTTCCTAAACCATTTTTGATGTAATACATTGGCCCACCGATTTTATTACCATTTTTATCGGTTTCACGATAATGAACGGCGAGCACGGCCTCGGCATATTTAGTTGCCATCCCCACTAATGCCGTCATCCACATCCAGAATAAAGCACCGGGGCCACCTAAAAATATGGCTGTAGCGACACCTGCAATATTCCCTGTTCCAATTGTGGCGGCCAGTGAAGTCATTAAGGCATTAAAGGGTGAAATATCACCTTCTTTATTGCTCTCGCGTCCACGCCATAGCATTTTAAAGCCATAACCCAGCTTGGCAATAGGCATTCCTCGTAAACCAACCATTAGCACAAAACCAGTACCAAGAATCAGCACCAGCATCAGCGGACCCCAAACAATACCGTTAAGCTGTTTAATTAGAT
>CAYTAM010000333.1:0-1556 GCA_964435685.1 uncultured Methylophaga sp.
GGTATATACCCATAATTATTCAATTAAATTTTGATTCCTTAAAGCAGGATTTGAATACGTTAAATAAGAATCAGACATGATTCAACACGCAGTATAAAGCCCACCTACTTTTGGATTAAACGCTAGCTGGGACTAAAAGCGGGGATAAAACTACCTAGAACGCATGGCTGGTAAGTGTTGTCCTCGATGGCATCGTGCAACACTTTTTTTGCACAGCTTGTGCATTTACCACAGCAAGTACCGACACTAAGCTCACTAGACAGTCCATTAAAATTGCTAACACGTCCTTGTTCTACAGCACCACGGATCTGCTTATCGGTCACCTGATTACAAATACAAACAAACATAAACTCACCCAATAAAATTATATAAATATAGTAATACAAACAATAATGATTTGCAATAGCTCCTGTTCTATAACCTTGAGCACCTTTATTATTTGTATAGTTATCAATGACTTATAAAAATATTTATCGTGACTTTGTTTGATCCTTGTTATATCATTTACACATTAATAAGCTATTGCAACAGCGCAAGCAACCGGAGAATAATCATGAAAGGCGATAACAACGTACTACAATCACTGAATAGCTGTCTAAAAGATCAGCTAACGGCTATCAACCAACTTTTTTTGCACGCTCGCATAACAAAAGACTGGGGGCTGACTGAATTTAACGATCATGAATATAAATGCTCCATTGATGCTATGAAGATGGCAGATATCCTGATAGAACGCATTTTATTTCTTGAGGCACTGCCAAACCTGCAAGATCTCGGCAAGCTTCAGATCGGCGAAGACATACCTGAAATATTGTCTTGTGATCTGAAAATGCTGTTAGCAATGCGTAGCAATATCCAAAACACCATGAAGCAATGTGAAGATGCCAAAGATTATATTTCACGCGATATGCTAGAGGATCTGCTGGAAAAAACCGAAGAGTATATTGATTGGATAGAAACACAGCAGTGGTTAGTGCAAAACACCGGGCTTGAAAATTATCTGCAATCACAAATAGGAGACTAACTCATGAAAGGTAACAATAAAGTAATCACGCAGTTACAAACCTTGCTCAACGGCGAATTAGCCGCACGCGATCAATATTTTGCCCATTCCAGAATATATCAGGATTGGGGTTTAAATAAGCTGTATGAGCAATTAAATCATGAAATGGAGGAAGAGACGGAACACGCCGATGCACTTATTGAGAGACTGTTATTTCTTGAGGCGCAGCCCGACTTTTCTCAGCAAGACAAGGCAAACATTGGCAAAACCGTGCCTGAAATGCTGAAAAATGATCTAAAGCTTGAATACAGCGTAGTCACCGCATTAAAAACGGCCATTCTAGTCTGCGAGCAAGCCCAGGATTACGACTCAAGAGCCACTCTAACTAAGCTTCTCGATGATACAGAGATGGATCACACCTATTGGCTTGAAAAACAGTTAGGATTAATTGATAAAGTTGGCTTACAAAATTACTTGCAGAGCCAGATGTAGTTGGTTCAGGCACCAACTTTAGTGGTGATAACCAACCCACCATTGTTATACCCGTTACCAT
>CAYTAM010000334.1:0-1550 GCA_964435685.1 uncultured Methylophaga sp.
GGTATAGACTCCTTTAGCGACACAATCGCGATCGATATGAAGTAGTAAAATCATGGGCTCTGGTCTCATTCTGCCAACAACCTAAGTCTTATCTAGCTGGCATTGCTGTAGATATTTAAACAATAACCGAGCTGCTTTAGCTGGCTTGCCTTGTGCGGTTTCTTTATTAGCATTTCTCACTAATTGACGAACATGCTGGATATCAAAACCATCAAACTGATTACGTAGTGTTGTCATCACAGCGTTATCACCCGTTAATAATTGATCTCGCCACTGTTCTAATTGGTGAAGCTGCTTCACTTCACCATTATGTTGCTGGCGTATTTTAGCTAGGCCGAGTTTAATTTCATCATACTCTTCATCAACCATTAAACTGCCAACAGTACCGATTTGCCTTTTCAAAGCACCACGCGTCATACCTTGTGCCTTCACCAGTGCTTCATACAAGCGTTCAGATAAATTAAGTTTAGCGAGATCTTTAACTGGTAGTTTAAGTAGATCCTTGCCCAAGTCTTTTAATGCGAGCAACTCACGTTTGACTTGAGATTTGCTTTTTTCCAATCCCCATTCATCTTTATACGTGCCTTTTTCACCAAACTTTTTCATCGTATTAATAAAAAATTAGTCGCACTTTCTAATAACATACGCGCGGTAAAACTACCAAAAAATAGATCATGCACCTTGCCATGACTAAATGCACCCATTGCCGTGGTATCAATATCATTTTGCTGTTGGTAGCGAATAAGTTCATCAACCGCTTCACCAGACAATGCTTTGCTTTTTATATTGACCTTACCCTCTGCTAAAATACTTTCAGCTTCGGCAACTAGTTTTTCAGCATCAGCAATATTTTCATCAACAGTGACCAAATGCACTTCTAGTGATGCTGTACAAAACGTGCCTTGCTTGATAAATTCTAATGCTATTTTAGATGTAGGGCTGCCATTATAAGCAAACATCAGCTTTCTGGGTGCAGATAACACTTCACTTTTAACAATAAACAGCGGAGTATGAACTGCACGAATGGCTGCTTCTAATTGCGAACCCAAGCCTTTTTTATTACCATCGTGATCTTCGCCTTTAGCGCCTAATACTACTATCGATATTTCAGATTCTAAATCAGTTAATGCCTCTGGTAATGTGCCATGACGTTGTTTCGCAATGATCTCGCTCAAACCTGCTTGTTCTGCCATTTGCCTAGCATCATTTAGAATCGCTTTGCCTTCGGCAATTAACTGCTTACTTTCAATACGTTCTTCCTCAGAGAGTTCATCTAATAAATGCTCTTTCATATTGGGTGTAAGCGTGCCTTCATGATGGGCATATTCAGTGTGATGAGAATGCTCAATGGTATGCAAGAATTTTATAGGTAACCGGCTATTTTGTGAAAGCCAAATAGCATAAGCCGATACCACATTACCAAGCTTAGATCCATCGACACACGCAAGAATACATTTTTTATAAGTGATCATGACTAATGACCCCCCATAATTTTATTAATCTTTTCTGGCTTATCATGCATCGCAAATTTATCAAGCAAGGTTTCACTG
>CAYTAM010000335.1:0-1541 GCA_964435685.1 uncultured Methylophaga sp.
CCCAACTTAAAGGTCTTAGTTGGTCAAACCATTTTCATTACTGTCATCTCGACCAGAGGGAGAGATCTTGAGCTGCCGTGGTATAAGATCTCTCCCTCTGGTCGAGATGACAGCAGCAAGTTAAGCTGTTGTTTTACAATGAAAATATAAATATAGCTGACTTTCATGGCTAACCAGGTTTTATTTGTGCATCCTCTCGCACAAAGCCCTCTACTTACTAGCTATTGCGCTTGTATCTGGTAATGACACATTAAGGCTTGTTAATAGTATACCCATGCTATTGAGAATTCTATAAAGTGCAAATAACTCATCATATTGTGAATTGACGTAGGCTTGTCTAGCAGAAAACACCTCATTTTCAGAATCTAATAAATCTAATAATGTTCTCTGTCCAAGGTTAAACTGTTGCTGGTAAGCA
Organism: uncultured Methylophaga sp.; assembly: GCA_964435685.1. Lineage (GTDB taxonomy): Bacteria > Pseudomonadota > Gammaproteobacteria > Nitrosococcales > Methylophagaceae. Next base: position 419 of record CAYTAM010000335.1, read on the forward strand.
TCACGTGAACGTTCACTAGAATGCACATGTAATTCAAAATATTCCTTTTGCAGATCCACCGTTGATAAGGCATTCCATGATAGTCGGGTACTTTGCTCTACTTGGCGGTGGGTATTATTACGGATTTCTGTTGCCTGATTAATTAAATATGCTGTTTCCCCACGCCGTGCCGAGTCACGACCACCATTAAGCAAATTGTAGCGCAGTCGGAACATTGCCGTAATATCTTTATTGGTTCCTGAAATCCCATCAACATCATTATTTGATGTTGTGCCTAGTTCAAAATCTATTCTTGGGAAAAAAGATGATTGTGCTGTGTCATGTTGTGCATGTGTTGATTCAACATCAGCCATGGCTGATTTAAGAACTGGATGATTTTCTAGTGCTTGAGCAATCGCCTCATCTAGTGTTTCTGGTATTAAATTCCTGGGTGAATTTGGTTCACTCAAGTTTTTAGGCGCAAGCCCCACAACGCGTAAATAAATTGTTTCTGCATCAATTAAATTACTTTGTTCTGCAATTAAATTAGCTCTTGCCAAAGCGAGTCGACCATTGCTCTGATCCATATCTGCTTTTCGGCCGACACCATATTCACTGCGTAATTTAATTTGGTCATGGGTACGTTGATGAGCCTCAAAATTGGTGGCTGCTAAATCAACTAATTTCTGACTACGTAATACATTAAGATAAGCCTCAATGGCTTCTAATGCTTTATCCTCAGAGATACCTACCACATTATACGCACGAGAATCAGTACGCGCAGTATGCCGCCGCACTTCGTTTTTCGTTTCCAGACCATCAAACAACATCTGTCGAAGTTGCAGGCTTGCTTCATCACGATTAAGGTGAGTTTCACCTTGTGTAATCGGGCTATCGGTCATCTCCCAACCGGTGCCAACGGTAAGATCAATTGTAGGAAAGTAACCCGCTCGAGCTTGATTAATCTCTTCAGCAACCGCATTGCGCTCATTAACGCTAGCCAACACATTTGGATTAGTTTTTATCACAGCCTCTACAGCCCCAACTAATGTCTCAGCAGGTAAAAATATGGGTGTCATCAAAAACAGTGTACCTATTATATTGCCTTTTTTAAATCTCATAATTAAACCTTAAAATAGTTTTA
>CAYTAM010000336.1:0-1534 GCA_964435685.1 uncultured Methylophaga sp.
ATATAGCTGACTTTCATGGCTAATCAGGTAGCTTTTTAACTTTAAAAGACCGTTACACGGCACGTTTTTAATTGTTCGCATCAAACCATGATAATGAGTTATGTAATTTAACGACTTCGCCAATAATAACTAATGTCGGTGCGATGGGTTGTTCCCGTTCTGCCAGATCTGCGATCTCAGCAATGGTGCTGATCCATACTTTTTGATGTGCTGTTGTACCCTGCTGAATTAATGCTACTGGCATATTAGCAGCTAACCCATGTCGTTGTAATTGTTGGCTTAAAACAGCTAATCCAGCCAAACCCATATATACCACAACGGTTTGCCTAGCTTGCACCAATGCTTGCCAGTTTAAATCTAGCTTGCCGTGTTTTAATTGCCCCGTAACAAAGATGCAACTTTGTGAATAATCACGATGCGTTAAAGGTATTCCTGCATAACTTGCACACCCTGATGCCGCCGTAATACCAGGCACGACCTGAAAAGTAATATTTTCAGCGGCCAGTGTTTCAATTTCCTCACCGCCTCGACCAAAAATAAAAGGATCGCCGCCCTTTAAACGTAAAACCCGCCTACCTTGTTGTGCATGGGTTAATAACAGCTGGTTGATCTCTTCTTGGCGCACGGTATGCCACGCACGCTGTTTGCCGACATAAACCTGCTCAGCTTCTCGTCGAACCAGTGCTAATACTTCTTTACTTACTAGGCGATCATAAAACACAATATCGGCTTGTTGCATCAATCGCAACGCTTTAAACGTTAATAGTTCAGGATCACCCGGACCTGCGCCGACCAAATATACTTCACCCGTTTGTAAATCATCTGTTTTCACATCATCCAATGTGGCTTGCAACAGCTTAGCTCCCACCCCAGTTCGGCCCGCTAAAATATGTTCTGCTACCTTGCCTTGCAGGATCGACTCCCAAAAGCGACGACGCATTGATAGCTTCGGTAGTTTAGCTTGCACAGCTTCACGATAACGCCCAATCATTTCAGCTAAGGTTCCGTAAGCTGGTGGAATTAAGGTTTCTAAGCGCGCGCGTAATTGGCGCGCTAAAATAGGCGACTTGCCACCACTTGATACCGCAACTACAATGGGTGATCGGTCAAGAATTGAAGGCAAGATAAAGTCACATAGTTCTGGACAATCAGCCACATTGACTAAAATATTATTACGTTTTGCCTGTTGATAAACGTCTCGATTCACCTGTTCATTATCTGTGGCGGCGATAACTAAACTACAGCCTGCTAATAAATCTGCTGAGAATACAGCATTAAGCCATTTCACCTCACCGCTATCAATTAACGCCTGTGTACTTGTTGAAACCTTGGGGGCGACAATAGTAACGCTTGCCTGCGCTTTGCGTAATAATCCTGCTTTTCGAGCAGCAATTTCACCGCCTCCCACTATAAGGCAGGGTTTATTTTTTAAATCGATAAATATCGGCAAATAGTCCATTTAACGCTTAGTCTCTCCGGGGATTTTAATATTCTATAACAGATGAAAATGGGTATTCATGAATATAGGGCATCT
>CAYTAM010000337.1:0-1508 GCA_964435685.1 uncultured Methylophaga sp.
TATATACCATGGGTATGATACCTTATAACTATAAATAACTTGAGAAAAAAATGTCCTTAAAATTTGGTGTTGCTCACAAACATATCGCTGAAGATGTTTGCCGTGCATTACAAGAAGATGTCGGCACGGGCGATCTCACCGCTAGCCTTATCCCTGAAGATATCGTGACAGCAACGATTATTAGTCGTGAACGGGCCACATTAAGCGGTGTTTTATGGGTGAATGAAGTGTTTGTCCAAGTAAGCTCTGATATTAAAATTGAATGGCAATTCAATGATGGTAACCGCATTCAAGAAAATGATGTGTTATGCAGACTAACGGGCCCTGCGCGTCAATTACTAATCGGCGAACGTGCTGCACTTAATTTTATGCAAACCCTCTCAGGCACAGCAACACTCGCTCAAAAATACGCTGATGCGGTCAAAGGTATTGATGTGCAAGTATTAGATACTCGTAAAACCTTGCCCGGATTACGTATTGCTCAAAAATATGCCGTAGTGTGTGGGGGCTGTTATAACCATCGTTTTGGCTTATATGACGGTATTTTAATTAAAGAAAATCATATCCTAGCTGCTGGCTCAATTAAAGCGGCTATTGGCGCTGCTAATAAAATTGCAAATGAAATTAAAATAGAAGTTGAAGTCGAAAGCTTTGATGAGCTTGCTCAAGCGCTAGCCGCACAGGCAGATATTATTTTATTAGATAATTTTGATATCCCCGCTTTAGAAAAAGCGGTAGCAATAACAAAAGGTAAAGCATTGCTCGAATCTTCTGGTGGTATTACTTTAGAAAACTTACGTCGCATTGCAGAAACAGGTGTAGACCGTATTTCAGTTGGAGCGTTGACTAAAGATTTACAATCTATCGATCTTTCTATGCGGTTTAATTAATCTCCCCTGAAAAATATACCGCTCTAGCACGCCAACATTACAATTACAATAAGGAGTCTCTGATTAAGTCGATTAGAATGCAGCGCTTTTAGCAAGCCTAAAAAGCATCACTAACAACGGGTGTTTCCCTGCTAAATTTGAGGAAGTATACTTTTCGGAATTACCGGCTGTCTAGTGAAATATGGGAAGTCCCGATAAGTAGCTAATTATTTTTGCGGTATACTATTCTGTTAAATTTAGAATAAGGGTACACACTATGCTGTTATCGGCAAAACAAGACTGGTTAGGGAATATTCGGGGAGACATTCTAGCTGGAATTGTTGTTGCATTAGCGCTGGTGCCAGAAGCGATAGCCTTTTCTATTATTGCGGGCGTTGATCCTAAAGTGGGCTTATACCCAAATTACTTGAAGATGCAGATTTCAGAGCTTAGCACGAAGGTCAGAGCAAGGCGCAATGTGAAGGCACAAAAAATATGCTCCTCGGCAATTGCTCCTGCATTGCTCTACTAAGTTACATCCCTGTAACGATGCATTTTTTGCATACCGTCCATCCATGGACATAAATGACTAGTCCTTGTCAAGCATTGTAACGCGGCGCTGGCATTCGTGCTAAACTC
>CAYTAM010000338.1:0-1507 GCA_964435685.1 uncultured Methylophaga sp.
TCCTAGAACAATCACGTCCGTTGAAGGAAAGAATAATGTCAGATGAGTCGTATCAGGTCGCAATTATAGGGGCGGGAGTATGTGGCACAGCGCTGGCCTACCTATTGGCAGAATATACCGATATTGATGATATTGCGTTAATTGAAAAATATGATGCGGTTGCTAAAGTGAACTCCCACGGTAGAAATAATAGTCAGACTTTGCATTGTGGTGATATTGAAACTAACTATAGCTTAGATAAGGCTGTTAAAGTTAAGGCGGCAGCAAGCATGGTGGTGAATTATACAGAGACGTTACCGTCACGCGAAAATATTATTTTTAAATATCCTAAGATGGTGATCGGTGTGGGTACGGAGGAGTGCCGTCAACTTCGTGAACGCTTCGAGATATTTAAAACGCAATTTCCGAGCATGCAGTTATTAGAAAAACAGCAAATAGCTGAAATCGAACCCGATGTTATTATGGTTGAAGGGGAGATGCGTAAGGAGCATTGCATTGCCTTAGCGGTGTTAGATGAGTACTGTGCTGTTGATTTTAATCAATTAGCAGCCTCATTTGTTAGCCAAGCACAGAATAGCGATAAACAAGTGACCTTGCATTTTGGCACCCAGGTAAAAAAAATAGAACGGCGCATGGACTGCTTTTGTATTCACACCGATGACAATCTTATCAAAGCTAAATCGGTAGTTGTTTCAGCAGGCGGACATAGTCTGTTATTGGCGCAGCAAATGGGTTATGGCTTGGAATTTTCCTGTTTACCCGTTGCAGGTAGTTTCTATTTTACTCCCAAAGTGTTGAACGGCAAGGTGTATACAGTGCAAAATGATAAGCTACCTTTTGCTGCGGTTCATGGTGATCCTGATGTATTAATTGAGGGTAAAACGCGTTTTGGACCGACAGCATTGTTATTGCCGCTATTGGAACGCTATAACAATCGCACATTTTTTGAGTTCTTGCGGGTTTTACGCCTAGACAGTCGAGTATTAAAAGTATTCTGGGATTTGTTCAAGGTAAGTGATATTAGAAATTATATTTTCAAAAACTTTTTATTTGAAGTTCCAGGTTTGCGCCGTTGGTTATTTTTAAAAGATGCACGAAAAATTGTGCCGTCATTACAGCTTAAAGATATTAGCTTTGCTAAAGGATTTGGTGGTATCAGACCACAATTAATTGATAAGGAAAACTCAAAGTTGATGTTAGGTGAAGCCAAAATAAATTCGGGTGAAGGCATTATTTTTAATATGACACCTTCACCTGGAGCGAGTAGTTGTTTGGAAAATGCGGAGATAGATCTGCGTTTAATAGTGGATTATTTAGGCGCTAACATTGATGAGGAAAAACTGCAGAAAACATTGCATAAATAATTGGCGCAAATTTTGCTTTAGTTATCAGTCATCATAATGAAATGTAAAATAATATCCAAAATATTACCTGATTAGCCATAATATTCAGCTTAGTTGGTCAAATCATTTTCATCACTGTCATCTCGACCAGAGGGAGAGATCTT
>CAYTAM010000339.1:0-1502 GCA_964435685.1 uncultured Methylophaga sp.
CATTTTTTAAAAAATCAAGCATAACGGTCGCATCCGTACTCTGTGTACGCACAACAGCCTCAGACATTAATTTCATTGCGACCCAGCCTGCCCATGCATCATCATCCATAATTACACCGTGCGCCTCTAGGAAGCGATTATTTAATTGGCGTGCGGCAAACTTGACAAAATCTTCATGCCAAACCTGAGCCTGTGCTGTTGAATCAGGATCTTTAGCAACCATCTGCGCTACCGCATCTTGTTTCATTTTTTGGCTTGCCGTAATGTGAAGTAGATTGGCTACACAAGCACTACGTAAGGCATCACTATCCGATATCAAATTAAACACTGGGACATGGGCAAACTGTTTCGCCTGCGCGACTGATAATATTTGGTCTGCATCCGTTGCTAATAAAATAGCGGTGATAGATTGTTGTTGTGCCAATTCTTCTAAAGAAACTGGTTTAAGGCTATATTTCTGACCTAAAAACTCACCTTGAAGATTCGCTTCAGCTAGACCTTGTTGTACGCCAAGCCAAGCACTACCCTCTATTGGTCCAACATAATGAAGTTGAACATCAATTACCTCTGCTTGCACAGGTAATACTAAACAACATGCAATACTAAAAAGCCAAGATTTTATTGTTCCCATCGTCTATTCCCCATGATTACTTCCTATAATGATACACCCATTTATTAGCTATAAAACTAGGAAAAACTCCTAAATTATATGATTTTAGAGAAGCTATATTGAAAAAAGTTCAAAACAAGTACCAAATTAAACACTTCTAATCATTTGAATTCAAGAACCCACACTTACATCCGATAACCTTTTTGACTAATTTTACAGTATTGAATAATCACATGTCTAAAAAAGCACTCGAATTAGAAACTAGAAATATCTTGCAAGGCTTAGAAGAATTTGCCACCTTTATGAGTTTTAATAGTGATCTTGCTGGCATGCGTATTTTAAGTGTTGAATCAGTTAATCGCCCAATTGAACAAAGAATTCCTCAACAAAAGGCAGATGTAATTACTATGCCTAGTGATCACAGCAGAGCCAAAAAAAATAACTCACAACAGCTTTATAAGGCACTTTCTTTTAAATAACCCCTGTTTATAGGGCTGTTAAACTTGACTACCATCTTCACCAATTTCTTGGTCATCGTCTCTCACTGGCGGCAATAAATCTGATTTGCTGACACCCATGGCTAATACCGCATTACTGGCAATATAAATTGAAGAATAGGTACCAATAACAATGCCTATTAATAATGCAATTGAGAACGCATGAATGACTTCACCACCAAAGACAAATAGTGAAATAACGACTAATAATGTTGTGGTCGAGGTCATTAAGGTTCGGCTCAAGGTATCATTCAATGCACGATTGATGATTTCTATTGGGCTTCCTTTACGCTGGCGTAAAAAAGTTTCTCTGATCCGATCAAAGACCACAATGGTATCATTCAGTGAATAACCTATTATTGCTAATATCGCTGCTAATACCGTTAAGTCAAATT